>SCTD01000416.1 GCA_004299215.1 Frankiales bacterium
CTGAACGGGCCGATCCAGGACGGGCTGCGCTCGAGCATCGACCGGCTCACCGACGACAAGCGCGGGCTCGAGGACGACGTCGAGCAGCTGCGCGGGCAGGTCGCCGCCTCGGACGAGTTCGCCGTGGCGCTCGGTCCGGACCTGGTCGGCGACGCGCTGGAGGGCCAACGGGTGCTCCTGGTGACCACGGCCGGCACTCCCGGCGGGCCGGCGGACCGGCTGCGGCCGCTGCTGACCGAGGCCGGCGCGTCGGTCACCGGCCGCCTCGAGGTGCGATCCGCCCTCGGCGAGCCGGAGCAGCGCCAGGTGCTCGAGGACATCGTCGCCCAGGTCGTGCCCGCCGGGATCGAGCTGCCCGACGGGGAGCCGGTCGAGCGCGCCGCAGCCGAGCTGGCCGCCGCGCTCAGCATCGGGCGAGGCACGGATCCGGTCGAGACCGCCGACGCGCAGGCGGTGATCGCGGCGTTCGAGGAGGCCGACCTGATCGACTTCCAGCCCGAGCCCGGCGCAGAGGATGCCCTGACCTCCGCGACCCTGGTGCTGGTGCTCGCTCCGGCAGGACCCGAGGAGAAGCCGGACACCGCTGCCCAGCAGCAGCTCGAGGCCATGCTCACGGTCGCGGACGCCTTCGACGAGCGCTCCCGCGGGGTCGTCGTCGCAGGGCCGTCCTCGGCCGCGACGGACGGTGGCCTCGTCCAGGCGCTCCGCCAGCAGTCGAGCCTGAGCCCGGAGATCTCCTCGGTCGACAACGTGGACCGCGGGATCGGCCAGATCGCCGCGGTCCTCGCGCTCGCGGAGCAGGCCGCCGACGGGGTGGGGCAGTACGGCGCGGGCCCCGGCGCCGCCGCTCCGCTCCCGGCCGCCGCCCCGTCGTGACCGGCCGCGCCCGCCGGCGGTGAGCGCAGTGGTGCGGGCCGTGGCCGGCGCCGCGATCGCCCGCGCGGCGCAGGCGGTGCTGACCTCGCGGCCACCGGGCGGTGTCGAGCGCTGGTCCCGCAGCAACCACCGCGGTGCCCCGGTCTCCCTGCTCTCCGGTCCCGCCCTGGCGGTCGCCGTGGGTGCCGTCGCGGACCTGCCCCGGACCGCTGCGCTCGTGGCGGCGGCCGGCGCCGGTGCGGTCGGGGCGTACGACGACGCGTCCGGGGCGCGCCATCCGCACGCCAAGGGCTTCCGCGGCCACGCGGCCGCGCTCCGGCAGGGTCGCGTGACCGGGGGAGCGGTCAAGGTCCTGGGCATCGGCGCCACCGGGCTGCTCGCCGGGCGCCTGCTCGGCCGGGCGCCCGCGACGGACCTGCTCCTCCGCGGTGCGGTCGTGGCCGGCAGCGCCAACCTGGTCAACCTGCTCGACCTGCGGCCCGGTCGGGCGCTGAAGGCCGGGAGCGCGGCGGCTCTCGCCCTCGGTCAACCCGGGCCGGCAGCGGCCGCGCTCGCGCTGCTGCCCGAGGACCTCGGCGAGCGGGCCATGCTCGGCGACGCGGGCGCGAACGCGCTCGGCGCCGTGCTCGGGCTCGCCCTGCTCGACCGGCATCCGGGGCGGGCCCGCGCGGCGCTGGCCGGCCTGGTGGTGCTGACGGCGGCCAGTGAGGTCGTGTCGTACAGCCGGGTGATCGACGCCGTCCCGCCGCTGCGCTGGGTCGACCGCCTGGGGCGGCGGGCGTGACCCCGCGCACCCGGCTGCTGCTCGGCGCCGCCGGGGGCATCGCCGTCGTGACGCTGGCCGCTCGTGTCGTCGGCTTCGGCCGGGTCGCGGTGCTCTCGCGCACGCTCGGC
>SCTD01000417.1 GCA_004299215.1 Frankiales bacterium
CGCTGAGCAGGGCGAGCGAGGCGCGGGCCCGGGTCTGCGACGTCGAGGAGACGACCGACGAGCTGATCCGCATCGGCACCTGCGGCACGGGCTGCGACCCGAGCACCGCCGCGCCGACCCTGCCGTCCGTGCCGGGAGCCCCCGCTCCCACGACGACGGGCCAGGACTGCGCCTGCCCGGAGCCGGCCCCCGGCCCGACGACCGAGCCCGCCCCGACCACCGAGCCCCAGCCGGCGCCGACGCCCGAACCGCAGCCGACGTCCGGATCGGCCGCCCCGTCGTCGCCCGCGCCGGCACCGTCGCCGACGCCGTCGTCCGACCCGCTGCCGGTGCCGCTCCCGACCCCGTCGCTGCCGATCCCGCTGCCGACCCTGTCGCCGCTGCCCGAGATCACGCTGGCGCCGCTCGCCCCGGTGCTCGAGTCCGTCCTGCCGGGCATCACCGGCAACAGCTCGTCCGACCCGGCGCCGGCCCCCCAGCCCACGCCGATCCCCCAGCTCGCCCCTGCTCCCCCGCGCTACTAGCGCCCGCGCCACGCGGCCGGCTGCCGTACGCCGGGGCGCCGCGGAAACCCAGCGGCCGCACGGTGCGCGTGCGCTTCCTCCCGTGTGCGAGCACCTCTCCACTGCCCGATTTGTCTCGCGCTGATCCCGGCGGGCGGATCTCGCACATCTCCCCGAAAAAACTTCGTGCACAGACCGTCACTCCCCGCAACCCGGGTCGTTTCTGAGGTCATAGGCGATCGCGACGGGGTGGGGTTCGACCTTCCAGCGGCGTCGGAGAACCACCACTCTCTGCGGAGCGCCGCTCCCCAGGTACCCGGAAGGAAACGTTCATGGCACAGGGACACCTCGCGCGCCTCACGGCGCTGGCGATCGCCACCGGCACGCTCGTCGCCGTCGGCGCCACGCCGGCCGGAGCCGCCCCGGCCCCGGAGTCGCGGATGACCGCGTCGGGCACCGGTTCCGCTCTCAAGATCACGATCAACCTGCCCGCGCAGCTGGCCGGTACCCCGCTCGGCACCAAGATCGAGCAGACCATCTCGCTGACCGACGGCACCGTGAGCACCGTCTCCGGCCCGCTGGCCGAGACCACCGCCGTCCTCGGCAAGGGCACCACCCCTGTCGTGTCCGACGTGCTCAACCGCGTCACCACCGCCACCCTCACCGGTGAGCGCGAGCAGACCTCCGCCGGCTTCGAGTTCGACCAGGCCGGCATCAAGCTCTCCGTGCTGCCGCTCGTCTCCAAGGTGGCCGACCCGGCCCTGGACGGCGTGCTCGCCCACAGCAACAGCGGCGTCGCCCGCGTCGCCGTCGGCGGCCTGTCGCTGCCGCAGCTCGACGCCGTCACCGCCCCGATCGAGGACGCCCTGGGCACCGCCCTCGGCGTCGTCGGCGCCGGCGACTCCACCAGCGGTTCCGTCGAGGGCGCCACCGGCACCGTCGCCGCGACCGTCAACAGCGCGATCGACACCCTGAACAGCGCGACCGGCGACGCCGCCGCTCCCGTGACCGCTCCGGTCCAGGCCGCGATCGACACCACCGTCGCCACGCTGACCGAGACGCTGTCCGACCTGACCGGCACGCTCGACCTGCTGGCCGGTGCGACCGACGTGCTGACCCTCGACTCGGTCATCAGCGACCAGGTCATCAGCCGCAAGGGCAACGAGGTCACCTCGACGGTCACCAACTCCGTCAAGAACATCAACGTCCTCAACGGCCTGGTGAAGGTCTCCGCCGTCGAGTCCGCCGCCAC
>SCTD01000418.1 GCA_004299215.1 Frankiales bacterium
GTTGGCGTACTCCGCCGACACGCGCTGCAGGTCGGCCGTCAGCTCGGCTGCGAGCTTGTCCTCCTCCGCGGCGATCGACTCCGGGGTCTCGGCGGCATCGGACGGCTCGGCCGGAGCCGAGGGAGCGCGCAGCTCCCCCGACTCCGGGTCCAGTCGCCGCTTGTCGCGCACGATCACCCGGTCCGGGTCGTCGACGATCGGCTCGGCGTCGGACGAGCTCACTTGCCCTCGTCCTCGACGACCTCGGCGTCGACGACGCCGTCGTCGTCGACAGGCGCCCCGGCACCGGGAGCCGCACCCTCGGCGGACTGCTGCGCGTAGAGCGCCCCGCCGAGCTCCTGGCTCTTGGTGGCGAGCTTCTCCGCGGCCGCCTTCACCGCGGCGACGTCACTGCCGCCGAGCGCGGACTTGAGGTCGGTCAGGGCCTCCTCGGCCTCCGCCTTCCCTTCGGCCGGGAGCTTGTCGCCGTTCTCGCCGAGGAACTTCTCGGTCTGGAACACCAGGGCCTCGGCCTGGTTGCGGGTCTCCGCCTCGTCGCGGCGCTTCTTGTCCTCCTCGGCGTACTGCTCCGCCTCCTTCATCATCCGCTCGACCTCGTCCTTCGGCAGCGCGGAGCCGCCGGAGATCGTCATCGACTGCTCCTTGCCGGTGCCGAGGTCCTTGGCGGAGACGTGCACGATGCCGTTGGCGTCGATGTCGAAGGTGACCTCGATCTGCGGCACGCCGCGCGGTGCCGGCGGCAGGCCGGTCAGCTCGAACATGCCGAGCTTCTTGTTGTACTGCGCCATCTCGCGCTCGCCCTGGAAGACCTGGATCTGCACGGACGGCTGGTTGTCGTCGGCCGTCGTGAAGACCTCGGAGCGCTTGGTCGGGATCGTGGTGTTGCGCTCGATGAGCTTGGTCATGATCCCGCCCTTGGTCTCGATGCCCAGGGACAGCGGGGTGACGTCGAGCAGCAGGACGTCCTTGACCTCGCCCTTGAGGACACCGGCCTGCAGGGCGGCGCCGACGGCGACGACCTCGTCGGGGTTGACCCCCTTGTTCGGCTCCTTGCCGGTGAGCTCCCGGACCAGCTCGGACACCGCAGGCATGCGGGTCGAGCCGCCGACGAGCACGACGTGGTCGATCTCCGACAGCGAGATGCTCGCGTCCTTGATCGCCTGCTGGAAGGGGCCCTTGCAGCGGTCGAGCAGGTCCTGCGTCATCCGCTGGAACTCGGCCCGCGTGATCGTCACGTCGAGGTGCAGCGGGCCCTCGGGGCTGGCGGTGATGTAGGGCAGGTTGATGCCGGTCGACTGCGAGGCGCTCAGCTCGATCTTGGCCTTCTCGGCCGCCTCGCGCAGGCGCTGCATCGCCATCTTGTCGCCGGACAGGTCCACGCCGTTGTTGCTCAGCTGGAACTGCTTGACCAGGTGCTCGACGACCCGCTGGTCCCAGTCGTCACCGCCGAGCTTGTTGTCGCCGGAGGTCGCCTTGACCTCGATGACCCCGTCGCCGATCTCGAGCAGCGAGACGTCGAAGGTGCCGCCGCCGAGGTCGAAGACCAGGATGGTCTGCTCCTTCTCGCCCTTGTCCAGGCCGTACGCCAGCGCGGCCGCGGTCGGCTCGTTGACGATCCGCAGGACGTTCAGGCCGGCGATCTCGCCCGCCTCCTTGGTCGCCTGCCGCTCGTGGTCGGAGAAGTACGCCGGCACCGTGATCACGGCGTCGGTGACGGTCTCGCCGAGGTAGCTCTCCGCGTCCCGCTTGAGCTTCTGCAGGATGAACGCGCTGATCTGCTGCGGCGTGAACTCCTTGTCGTCGATCTTCTGGGTCCAGTCGGTGCCCATGTGGCGCTTGACCGACCGGATGGTGCGCTCGACGTTGGTGACCGCCTGGCGCTTGGCGACCTCGCCGACCAGCACCTCGCCGTTCTTGGCGAAGGCGACGATCGACGGCGTGGTGCGCGCCCCCTCGGCGTTGGCGATGACCGTCGGCTCGCCGCCCTCGAGGACGCTGACGCAGGAGTTGGTGGTGCCGAGGTCGATGCCGACCGCTCGTGCCATGGGTTCGTGCTCCTTCTGACCGGGGGTTGAGTGCCTGCCACTCAGGGTGCTGGCTTCTCGGTCAATCGTCAAACCGAGTTGAGTGTTCCCGGCTCAAGAAGTCTCGTGCGACGCGGAGGACGGGGCCGGCTGTGCCACCCTGGACGGGTGCTGAGCTCCATGCGCGACTCCCGCGGCGGTCCCAACCTGGGGATCAAGCTGCTCGCGATCGTGGTCGCGCTGCTGCTGGCCGGGCCGCTGACGCTCCTCGTCCTGCGCGCCGTGACCACGCTCCTCGGCCTCGCCCTGTAGCGATGGCCGACCGTCGGGGCGCCGGCGGGCGACCGATGGCCGCCGCGCTCGCCGTCGCCACGGCTGCCTGTGCGCTCCCCCTCGTGGCGCGGTTCCTCACGACCCCGGCGCCGGCGGCCGTGCTCGCGGCGTTCGGCACGCTCGCCGTCCTGCCGACGCTGGTGGTGCTGACCCTGTCGGCGGCCACCCGACACCTCGCAACGGCGGTGGCCGCCGCCGTGCTCGCGCTCGCCCAGCTGGCGCTGCTCGTCCCGCAGGTCGCGTCCGACCGGGCGCCGGACGGCACCCCCCTGACCGTCATGACGGTGAACCTCAACCTCGGCGCCGCCGACGCTGCCGCGGTCGTGGAGGCGGTGCGCCGGCACCGGGTCGAGGTCCTGTCGGTGCAGGAGCTCACCGTCGACGCGGAGCGCCGGCTGGACGCGGCCGGGATCGGCACCGCCCTGCCCTACAAGGTCACCGATCCGGGAGGCAGCGCCTCCGGCACGGGTCTGTGGGCCAGCCGGCCGCTCGCGCGGCTCGCGCCGTGGCAGATGACCTTCCGCAGCTCGGCCGCGGCGCTGACCGTGGCGGGACGCCGGGTCGTCGTCCGATCCGTGCACCCCTTCCCGCCGCGCTGGTCGGACGTCAGCCGCTGGCGGGCCGACCTGACCGCGCTCCGGACCTCGGTCGCCGGGGACGACGACCAGGAGGTCACGGTGCTGCTCGGCGACCTGAACGCGACCGGCCACCACCGCGAGCTGCGGCGGGTGATGGCCGAGGGCGGCTGGCGCGACGCCGGTGAGCTCGTCGGCGCGGGTGTCGTCCGCACCTGGAGCCCGAGTCGCGGCGTCCCACCCCTGCTCG
>SCTD01000419.1 GCA_004299215.1 Frankiales bacterium
GAGCAAGTGCTCATCGAGCTCCATGCCTACGGGCAGGCCTACATGGCGATCTACGGCGCCGTCGACGCAGGATCGAGTGTGCTGGCTCAGGCTTATCGGCGACTCGACAAGCTCAAGATCTTGACGGCGATCCCTTTGCTCGCATGGCTGCGAACGCTGCCGCCTTCACGTCTGAGCCTCGCAGACCACGAGACCTGCGTACGCGCAGTGGAGTCGTGGGTGGTCCGGCGCATGATCGCTGGTGCGAACACCCGTGGGTACAACGCCGCCTTCCTCGCGGTACTGCAGAAGGCACAAGCGGCCGCCCGGGAATTGGAGGGTGACGTCACAACCGCAGTCGTGCAGGCCCTACAGGACTCTCCGAACTCACTGGCCTGGCCCGATGACGCAGCCATCGCTCAGGCGTTCGCAACAACGACCTACTACGGCAACTTCACGCAAGAGCGCATCCGGCTGCTGCTTGGCTCCATCGACGCGCAGATGCGGGTCGAGAACAAGAAGACGGAGCCGGCGGTGTTCGACTACGACACGCTGCAGATCGAGCACCTGATGCCCAGGGCCTGGCCGGAGCACTGGCCGCTATCGGACGACGCGAGTCTGGGTGAGGCCGATCGAGCCCTTGCTGCGGCGGAACGCCATGCTGTCGTGCACCGGATCGGCAATCTGACGCTTGTCACGTCCACCTTCAACCAGGCCGTCTCGAACGGGGCGTGGGCGCTCAAGAGGCCTGAGCTGGCAGCACAGTCGGCGTTGCAGCTGAACGGCCCCGTCGCTAGCCAGCAGACCTGGAACGAGGCCACCATCGCTGCCAGGGCCGCGGACCTGGCAGCCGTGGCCTGTCGCGTCTGGCCCCATGCTGCAGCCCTTCGCCCCGGTCACCCTGACCATGTCGCGACCGCGAACGCTCCAGGGGAGTCCGCCTGATGCGGCACATGAACGCGGACAACCGCCCACAGGCTTGACCGCCTGCCGATCTTGGAAGGCCGCGCCGACCGTGGTGCCATCTTGGTTGCCTCTTGCCGGAATCCGCCCTCGTTCGCCAAGATCCGCAGAAGTGCCATACCGCCCCTGACCTGCGACGATGCACGCCAGTGGACACCCGTGATCATGGGTGCCTTTCACTCATAATCCCTCGGTCGTGGGTTCGAGCCCCACCCGCCCCACCAGAGGATCCGGCGTGGGCCGGCAGCGGAGCACCGACGGGGCGGCACGGTTCGTCACGCAAACGTCACCCGTTGTGTCGTTTGCGCCACCAGACCGCCGCGCATACCGGCACAGGGCTAGTGCCTGTTGCTCACGTTGCTTCTGCGCCGATCGGGGAGGACAGGTGCCAGCACCGCCAGCGGCCCCGCTCCGCGAGGTCAAGCGACTCGTCCGGCTCGCGCACGAGCACCTCGGCCTGGGCATGGTCTGCGTCGGCGAGTTCGTCGGCGGCCGGCAGGTCTACCGCGCCGTCGCGGGTGACGCCGCCTCCTTCGCCATCGAGGTCGGCGCGGGCGTCCCGCTCGAGGTGACCTACTGCGCGCTGATGGTGGACGGCGAGATCCCGCAGGTCATCCGGGACAGCGCGCAGAACGACAGGGTCATGCAGCTGCCGGGCACCGTCGGGAGCCGGATCGGGGCCTATGTCGGCGTGCCGCTGCGCCTGCGCAACGGGGAGCTGTACGGCACGCTCTGCGCTCTGAGCCACGATCCCGAGCTCGACCTCAACCCCCGGGACGCCAACTTCCTGCAGCTGGTGGGGCAGTTCATGCTCGACGGGCTGTCCGCCCACCGCCGTCTGTCCAGGCAGGCGGAGCTGCTGCGCAGGGTCATCGAGACGCGCGCCATCACGACCGCCCTCCAGCCGATCGTCGACCTGGTCAGCGGCAGGTGCACCAGCGTCGAGGCGCTCTCCCGGTTCCCCTCCCGCCTCGGGAGGCCCGACGTCGTCTTCGCCGACGCGCACCAGTCCGGTGTCGGGGCGGAGCTCGAGTGGCTGGCCATCGAGCGAGCCATCGAGCTCCTTCCCCTGCTGGCGCCTGGGCAGAGGCTGGCCATCAACGTCTCGCCCGACGTCGCCTTCCGGCTGGTCTCGCGCATCAGCGAGGAGAGCCCGCTGCACCGGCTGGTCCTCGAGATCACCGAGCACGCAGCCGTGAGCGATTACAGGGGGATCCGCGAGCAGCTCCGACCGCTGCGTGAGCGCGGCCTGCGCCTCGCGATCGACGACGCGGGCGCCGGCTACGCCTCGCTCCGGCACATCATCGAGATGCGCCCCGACGTCATCAAGATCGACCGCTCGCTGATCGCCGGGATCGACAGCGACTTCGGACGGCGCAGCGCGCTGACGACGTTCGTGCTGCTCGCGCTCGACATCGGTGCGATCGTGGTCGCCGAGGGGGTCGAGACCGCCGCCGAGCTGAGCACCGTCGCCAGCCTGGGGGTCGACGCGGTGCAGGGCTACCTGCTCGCACGACCCACGTCCGACGTCTGCGACATCCAGCGCTGGGCGTGCGGCGCGAACCTGCTCGACGCCATCGGCTCGGGCACCCCGCCGGCCGACTGACGGCGAGGGCGATTCGTGCCCCTACGCCGGGCGCGGCTCCCGGCGGATCACGAGCAGGCACACGTCGTCCTCGGCCAGGTCTGGGTCGGGGACGAGGGTGTCCAGGATGCGCGCGGCGGTCTCCTGCGCAGGCTCACCGGTCGTGGGGTCACACGCCTCGTCGACGACCTCGCGGAGCAGCGCCAGCTGCCGGTCGACGTCTGTGCCGCGGCGCTCGACCAGGCCGTCGCTGTAGGCGACCAGGACCGCGCCGACCGGAAGGACCTCGCTGTGCTCCTGGACGCCGCGCTCGGACGCGTCGACGCCGAGCGGCGGCGCGACCGCCTCGTGCAGCAGCCGGGTCCTGCCGCCGTGGCTGGTCAGCACCGGCGGAGGGTGACCGGCGCTGGCGTAGGTCAGCGTCCCGCTGCTGGGGCGGTACTCGCCGTACCAGATCGTCGCGATCGCCTCGGCATCCAGGCGGGCGCAGAAGCGGTCGAGGCGGGCGATCACCGAACCGGCGCCGCCACCCTGGATGGCGTAGGCGCGGGTGGCTGCACGGAGCTGCCTCATCCGCGCCAGCGCGGTCTCGCCGTGCCCGGCCACGTCGCCGACGACCACGGCCACCAGGTCGTCGTCGAGACGGAGCAGGTCGTAGAAGTCGCCGGCGATGGGCTCCTCGTTGGGTCCGGCAGGGATGTACCGGCCCGCGAAGGCCAGGTCCGCGATGGTCGTCGCGACCTGCTCCGGAAGGGCTTGCAGCGGGATCTGCTGCACCCACTCGTCGGTGTCGGTCACCTCGGGCCTCCT
Source organism: Frankiales bacterium (assembly GCA_004299215.1). Classification (GTDB taxonomy): domain Bacteria; phylum Actinomycetota; class Actinomycetes; order Mycobacteriales; family SCTD01; genus SCTD01. The sequence goes on from SCTD01000419.1 coordinate 3,338, forward strand.
GTCACTGTCGTGCCGGCGCCCGCGGGGCGCGGCTCCAGGACAGGTCTTCGCCGCTGAAAGGCCCTGGCCCACATGGAAAGCAGGTGAGAAGGCCCGCAGTAACCAGACGCCCGCTCAGTCGTTGTCGGGGGACAGAACGGGACACACCGTGGCAGGTGACCGGGACCCACCAGATCGGAAGAG
>SCTD01000420.1 GCA_004299215.1 Frankiales bacterium
CGCTGGTGAAGCTCTGGATCCCGCCGCAGAGGTCGAGCGCGACCCCCCACCCGTGGTTGCTCCGCCCCGGCACCGCAGCCAGCGTGGGCTTCGCGATCGACACCGCGACCTGCTCCTCATAGCTGCGGTAGGAGTCGGTCACGCAGATCGGCTCGCCGAACTCCGCGCCGAACTCCTTGCTCATCGCGTCGAAGGCCGCCGCGGCGTCCCAGCGCAGCAGCTGACCGCTGGTGCCCCAGAGCGGGCAGAGCGCGGGGAGCGGTAGGCGGCCGTTCGGGTAGCCCTGCGTCGGCGCCCCCTTGCACTCGGGGATCGGCCGCTCGGCCAGCGCCCCCTCGATCGCCGCGACCGGGATCGCCTGCCGCTGCCGGGCGATCAGCGACGCGGCGGCCATCATCGCCTCGCGCCTCTGCGCGACGGCGAGCGCCTGCTCGGTCCTGAGCAGCTCGGCGCTGACCGCCGCGACTCTCGCGACCGCTGACGCGACGACCGCGTCCGCAGCCTCCTTCGCCTCGGCGGCCCGGGTCTCGGCGGCCCGCGCGTCCGCGGCGGCGCGAGCAGCTCGCGCGGCCGCCCGCTCCTGGAACGCCTCAGCGCGGGCCAGCCCGAGGAAGGCGTCGTTCTGGTTGCCGCCGACGCGCGACACCATGCCGAGCCCGCGGAACAGCTGCTGCGGGTTGCGCGCGTCCATCAGGCTGGAGTAGAGCGCGATCTGCCGGTTGCCCATGCCGGTCCGGTAGAGCGACCCGACGTAGCGCGACAGCCGCTCCTTCGTCTCCTCCGTCTTGCGGATCGCCGCGGCGAGCAGGCGGGCCTGGCCCTCGGAGTGGCGTACGGCGGCGTCGGCTGCGCGCCGGGCTGCCTGGTAGTCCTCCAGCGCCCGGGTGGCCTTCAGCGCGGCCTCGTCCTGGGCCTCGAGGCCGGCCTGCAGCTCGGCGGCCTGCTGGTTCGCGCGCTTCTGCAGGTGCGCCGACAGCACCGCGTCGATCGACGGGGTCGGTGTCGGGGTGGGGGACGGGGGTGCCGCGAGAGCAGGGGTGCCGAGGAGAGTCGTCAGCAGCGCTCCGGCGACCGCGATCCGCCCTGCCCTGCGCACCATCCTGCCCCTCGCCGCCCGTACCAGCCTCGGAGCGTGTCAGCGGGGAGCACGGAAAGGGGCGGTTCCGACCCAAGATGGTCAGAAGTAGTCAGCCGGCCGCGACAGTCTGGACGATGCGGGCTCGCACGAACGGGTCGTCGTACCGCCGCAGGCTACGCATCACGGACAGCACGCAGAGCAAGATCACGGGCGAGGCCAGGAGCGGCGGCCACCACCACAGGTCCGCCTGGCTCGCGGCGCCGAGCAGCATCCCGACGAACGCCGTCGGCAGCGCGAGCCGCACGCTGGCCAGGGCCAGGGCACCAGGGGGGGCGACGG
>SCTD01000421.1 GCA_004299215.1 Frankiales bacterium
GATGGTGCTGATCGGCCTCCAGCTGCTCACCCTCACCATCCCCGGGGTCGGCGCCATCTCGCTCGGCCCGGAGTCGGTGATCCTCACCGTCGCGATCACGCTGCTCACCGTCAACGCCATCAACTTCGTCGACGGGCTCGACGGCCTCGCCGCCGGGGTGGGCGCGATCGCCGCGCTCGCCTTCTTCGCCTTCAGCTACTCGCTCGCCAGCGGGGGCGTCACCGGGGGGGTGGCGCAGGACCGGATCACCTCCGCGACGCTGATCGCTGTCGTGCTGGCCGGCGCCTGCCTGGGCTTCCTGCCGCACAACTTCAACCCGGCGCGCATCTTCATGGGCGACTCCGGGTCGATGCTCATCGGCCTGATGCTCTCGGCCGCCGTCATCTCCCTCACCGGGCAGGTCAACTACGCGAACCTGCCCGCGAGCGCGTCCTTCCCGGTGCTGCTGCCGCTGCTGCTGCCCTTCGCGGTGCTGGCCGTGCCCTTCGTCGACCTGCTGCTCGCGATCGTCCGTCGTACCCGTGCCGGACGCTCGCCGTTCGCGCCGGACAAGGAGCACCTGCACCACCGGCTGATGGAGATCGGCCACAGCCACACGCGTGCCGTGCTGATCATGTACTTCTGGACCGCCCTGCTGGCCTTCGGCGCGGTCGCCGTGTCCGTCAGCGGCGGTCCGCTCCCGGTGCTCGCGGCGGTCGGCCTCGCTGCTGCCCTGGCCCTGGTCGTCTCGCGCGTCCCGCGGCTGCGCGCGGTCAACCCGGAAGACCGGTAACCCGTGCACTGGGACGGGCCGCGCACGGCCCCTGTCACCACGCTGGCCGCGGGGGCGCTGTCCGCGGGCCTCGGACTGGTCGTCGGCCGGGACGGAGCCGTCGCCGGCGCGCTGATCGCGGCCGTGCTGGTCATCCTGTTCTTCTGGACCGGCGCGCTGCCGCTGCTGCTGGTCGGCGGCGACCTGTCCCTGGCCGGCATCGGCTTCGTCATGCTGATGATGACCTACGCGCTCCGGCTGGTCGGTCTGGCCGTCGCGCTGGCCCTCGCCGCCCGCTCGGACGCGGTCGACGAGCGCTGGCTGGCGCTGACCCTGATCGTCTGCGCCCTGGTGTGGGTCATCACACAGGCGGGCCTCGTCGGACGGTCCCGGGTCACCCTGTAGTCTGGCGCTGCCATGCCGCCGGAGACTCCTGACGACTCGTCGGGGGACTTCCGGCGCAAGGGCGAGGCCGACGCGTGGAACGCGCTGAGCCTCATCCTCTCCGGCATGCTCGTCTGGGGTGGGATCGGCTGGCTGATCAGCAACTGGTTGGACAACCGGTTGCCGCTCGCCCTCGGTCTCGTCCTGGGGACGGGCGCCGGAACGGCGCTCGTATGGCTTCGGTACGGTAGGCAGACATGATCAGCGCGGGCCTCGCGACCACAGGGGCGTCCTGGTCAGGACAAGGAAGGACGCTGTGAGCGACCGGCTTCTCGCCTCCGAGGGCACCGGCTTCACCCCTCCCGGCCCCAGCAGCTTCGAGCCTCCGCCGTTCTTCACCGTCGCGGGCTGGGCGGTCGACAAGGTCGTTGTCGTCATCGCCCTGTCGACGGTCCTCATCGCCGCCTTCTTCTACCTCGCCGCGCGCCGCGCGGAGGCAGCCGGCGCGAACGGCGGCCTGGTCCCCGGCAAGCTGCAGTTCGCGGGCGAGTCGGCCTACGGCTTCGTGCGCAACGGCATCGGCCTCGAGACGATCGGCAAGGAGGGGCTGCGCTTCGTCCCCTTCCTCGCGACGCTGTTCTTCTTCATCGCCGTGAACAACCTGTTCGGCATCATCCCGCCGTTCCAGCTGCCGGGAACCTCGAAGATCGCCATCCCGCTCGGCCTCGCCGTGATCGTCTGGGTGATCTACAACTACCTCGGCATCAAGCGACAGGGACTGCTCGGCTACTTCAAGAACATGATGTTCCCGCCGGGGATCCCGATCCCGGTCTACTTCCTGCTCGCGCCGATCGAGCTCCTGTCGAACTTCATCGTCCGCCCGGTCACGCTCTGCCTGCGTCTCACGCTCAACATGTTCGCCGGGCACCTCGTCCTCGTGCTGTTCATCCTGGGCGGCGAGTACCTCATCCTGGAGTACGGCGGCATCGTCGGCGTGCTGGCCGGCTCCGTGGCGATCCTCGGCAGCCTGGTGATGACCGGCTTCGAGGCGTTCATCCAGCTCCTGCAGGCGTACGTGTTCACGCTGCTCGCCGCCCTCTACATCGGCGGCGCGCTCGCGGACGAGCACTAGCCCGCACCCCAGACAGCACCACCCGGCGACTCCGCCGACAGCACGTCCCGCAGCACCACTTCTCGAGAGGAAAGACCTGTGGAAGGCAGCCTGAACATGGTCGGCTACGGCCTCGCGGCCATCGGCCCGGGCATCGGCATCGGCCTCATCTTCGCCGCGTACATCAGCGGCGTCGCCCGTCAGCCCGAGGCCCGTGGCGTGCTGCAGAGCATCGCCATCCTCGGCTTCGCCCTTGCCGAGGCGCTCGCGATCATCGGCATCGGCCTCGCCTTCGTGCTTTAGCCGTGGCGTCTTTCGTCAGCACCGCTGTGGCGGTGCTCGCTGTCGCGGAGGGCGAGGAGCCCAACCCGCTCGTCCCGCACCTGTCCGAGCTCATCGTCGGGCTGGTCGCCTTCGCGATCCTGTTCCTGTTCCTGCGCGCGAAGGTCTTCCCGATCTTCGAGCGCGTCTTCGCCGAGCGCACGGCTGCCATCGAGGGCGGCCTGGCCGAGGCGAAGAGGGAGCGCGAGGAGGCGCACGCGCTGCTCGAGCAGTACCGCGAGCAGCTCGCCGAGGCCCGGACCGAGGCCGGTCGCATCCGCACCGAGGCGCAGGCCGAGCGTGCGGCGATCGTCGAGGAGGCGCGCAACGAGGCGCGTGCGGAGGCGTCCCGGATCACCGAGGCCGCGACCGCTCAGATCGCCAGCGAGCGGCAGCAGGTCGTGGCTGAGCTGCGTCGCGAGGTGGGCGGCCTGGCCGTCGACCTGGCCGGTCGCATCGTCGGCGAGTCGCTCGAGGACGAGGCGCGTCAGCGTCGCACCGTCGAGCGCTTCCTGGACGGCCTGGACAGCACGCCCGCCGGAACGGCCCGCTGATGCAGGGAGCCAGCCGCGACGCTCTGAAGAACACGCTCGCGCGGTTCGAGGAGCAGCTCGGCAGCCTGCCCGACGGCGCCGGGTCGAACGACGTGAGCGAGGGCCTCTACGCCGTCGCCGCGCTGCTCGACCGCGAGCCGTCGCTGCGGCGCGCGCTCACCGACCCGGCATCCTCGCCGGCGAGCCGGCGTGCTCTGGTCGACGGGCTGCTCGCAGCCCAGCTGCCTGCGCTGCCGCTCGGTGTCCTCAAGGACATGGTCGCCGAGCGCTGGTCCGGTCCGGCCGACCTGGCCGAGGCGGTCGAGCGGATCGCTGCCACCGCCGCGCTCAACGCGGCCGAGGGCGACGGCGTGCTCGACGACGTCGAGGACGAGCTGTTCCGCTTCGCGCGGCTGCTCGAGCGCGAGCCGGCTCTGCGGGCCGCGCTGACCGACCCCGGTCTCCCGGACGAGAACAAGATCTCGCTGATCGACACGCTGCTCGGCGGCAAGGCCAAGCCGGCGACCGTGCGCCTGGTCGAGATCGCCGTGACCCGGTCGCGGAAGATCTCACTGGAGACAGCGCTCGACCACCTGGTCGAGCTCGCCGCCACCCGCCGGTCCCGCTACGTCGCGCAGGTCCGCGTCGCGCGGCCGCTCGACGAGGACCAGCAGACCCGGCTGGCCACCTCGCTCGCCCGCGTCTACGGCCGCGAGGTCCAGCTGCAGGTCGACCTCGACCCGACCGTCCTCGGCGGCATCGAGGTGCGCGTCGGTGACGAGGTCATCGACGGCACCGTGCAACGCAAGCTGCTCGACGTCCGCCGCTCGCTCGCGGGCTGACCCACCCCCTTCTTCCGCCCCACCAAGATGACTCAGAGAGCAGGGAACCGCAGATGACGGAGCTCAGCATCCGCCCGGAGGACGTCCGGTCCGCGATCGAGCAGTACGTCACGTCGTACAGCGCCGAGACCACCCGCGAGGAGGTCGGCACCGTCACCGAGGTAGGTGACGGCATCGCCCGCGTCGAGGGCCTGTACTCCACGATGGCCAACGAGCTGCTGGAGTTCGAGGGCGGGGTGCTCGGCCTGGCCCTGAACCTCGACACCCGCGAGGTCGGCGTCGTCATCCTCGGCGACCCCGCCGGCATCGAGGAGGGCCAGTCGGTGCGCCGCACCGGCGACATCCTCTCCGTGCCGGTCGGTGACGGCTTCCTCGGCCGCGTCGTGGACCCGCTCGGCCAGCCGCTCGACGGCAAGGGCGAGATCGTCGCCGAGGGTCGTCGCATCCTCGAGCTGCAGGCGCCGGGCGTCATCCAGCGCCAGCCGGTGCACGAGCCGCTGCAGACCGGCATCAAGGCCGTCGACGCCATGACCGCCATCGGCCGCGGCCAGCGCCAGCTGATCATCGGCGACCGGCAGACCGGCAAGACCGCCGTCGCCATCGACGCGATCATCAACCAGCGCGACAACTGGAAGAGCGGCGACCCCAAGCGCCAGGTCAAGTGCATCTACGTCGCCATCGGCCAGAAGGGCTCGACGGTCGCCGAGACCGTCGGTCGCCTCGAGGAGGCCGGCGCGCTGGAGTACACCACCGTCGTCGCCGCCCCCGCCTCGCAGGCCGCCGGCTTCAAGTACCTCGCGCCGTACACCGGCTCGAGCATCGGCCAGCACTGGATGTACGCCGGTCAGCACGTCCTGATCGTGTTCGACGACCTGAGCAAGCAGGCCGACGCCTACCGCGCGATCTCGCTGCTGCTGCGTCGTCCGCCGGGTCGCGAGGCCTACCCGGGTGACGTCTTCTACCTGCACAGCCGCCTGCTGGAGCGCTGCGCGAAGCTCTCCGACGAGATGGGCGGCGGCTCGATGACCGGCCTGCCGATCATCGAGACCAAGGGCAACGACGTCTCGGCGTTCATCCCGACCAACGTCATCTCCATCACCGACGGGCAGATCTTCCTCGAGACCGACCTGTTCAACTCCGGTGTGCGCCCGGCCATCAACGTCGGCATCTCGGTCTCCCGCGTAGGTGGCGCCGCGCAGGTCAAGGCGATGAAGTCGGTGTCCGGCCGCCTCCGCCTGGACCTCGCGCAGTTCCGCGAGCTCGAGGCCTTCGCCGCCTTCGGCTCCGACCTCGACAAGGCATCCAAGGCCCAGCTCGAGCGCGGCGCCGTCCTGGTCGAGCTGCTCAAGCAGGGTCAGTACTCCCCGTTCCCGGTCGAGCGCCAGGTCGTCTCGATCTGGGCCGGCACCAACGGCTTCCTCGACGAGGTGCCCGTCCGCGACATCCGCCGCTTCGAGTCGGAGTTCCTCGACTTCGTCGGACGGTCGTACAACGGCATCTACGACGCCATCACCGGCACGGGCAAGCTCGAGGACTCCACGATCAGCCAGCTCGAGCAGGCCATCGGGGAGTTCAAGAAGCAGTTCACGACCTTCGAGGGCAAGAACCTTGTCAACGAGGCGAAGGTCGAGGCCCTGGACGAGGAAGAGCACGGCCAGGAGACCATCAAGACGTACAAGAAGAGCTGACGCATGGGCGCACAGCTGAGGGTCTACCGCCGCCGCATCCGGTCGGTGCAGTCGACCAAGAAGATCACTCGGGCGATGGAGCTCATCGCCGCCTCGCGCATCGTCAAGGCGCAGGCGCGGGTCAACGCGGCCAAGCCGTACTCCCGCCAGATCACCCGCGTCATCTCGGCGCTGGCCTCGCAGACCGCCACCCTCGACCACCCGCTCCTGCAGGAGCAGACGGACGAGAAGCGCGTCGCGGTGCTGGTCATCACCAGCGACCGCGGCCTGGCCGGCGGCTACAACGCCAACGCGCTCAAGATGGCGTCGCAGCTCGAGGAGCTGCTGCGCAGCGAGGGCAAGGAGCCGGTGGCGTTCCTCATCGGCCGCAAGGCGGTGAGCTACTACAAGTTCCGCAACCGGCACATCGAGCAGCAGTGGACCGGCTTCTCCGAGCAGCCGGACTACGAGCACGCCCGCGAGGTCGCGGACGCTCTCATCGACTCCTTCATCCGCACGGAGGAGGAGGGCGGCGTCGGCGAGATCCACGTCGTGCACACCGAGTACGTCTCGGCGCTCACCCAGCGCGCCGTCGCGAACCGCGTGCTGCCGCTGGTGGTCGAGGAGTCCGACGAGGCTCCGCCGGAGGACTTCGTCCTGCCGCTGTACGAGTTCGAGCCCAGCCCCGAGGCGCTGCTCGACACCCTGCTGCCGCGCTACGTGCAGACCCGCGTCTTCGCGGCGCTGCTCGAGTCGGCCGCCTCGGAGTCGGCGTCCCGCCGGCGCGCCATGAAGGCCGCGACGGACAACGCGGACGAGCTCATCAAGTCGCTCACGCGAGCGGCCAACTCGGCCCGCCAGGCCGAGATCACCCAGGAGATCAGCGAGATCGTCGGTGGCGCTTCGGCGCTGGCCGACGCCTGACCTCCCCACCCGCCACCCTTCGCCAGCCCGAAGACACGAGGAGACCCACCGCATGACTCTCACCGCCGACACCCCCGCCGCGGCTCCCAAGGCCGGCGGCACCGGGCGGGTCGCCCGCGTCATCGGCCCCGTCGTCGACGTCGAGTTCCCGCCCGACGCGATGCCGGAGATCTACAACGCGCTGCACGTCGACCGCGAGCTCGGCGGCGACACCGCGACGCTGACCCTCGAGGTCGCCCAGCACATCGGCGACAACCTCGTACGCGCCATCTCGATGCAGCCGACGGACGGCCTGACCCGCGGTGCCGCGGTGCAGGACACCGGCTCGGCCATCTCGGTCCCGGTCGGCGACGCCACCAAGGGCCACGTCTTCAACGCGCTCGGCAAGCCGCTCGACGTCGAGAGCATCGACGCCGACACCTACTGGCCGATCCACCGCCCGTCGCCGCCGTTCGACCAGCTCGAGAGCAAGACCGAGATCTTCCCGACCGGCATCAAGGTCATCGACCTGCTCGCGCCGTACGTCGCCGGTGGCAAGATCGGCCTGTTCGGCGGTGCCGGTGTCGGCAAGACCGTTCTCATCCAGGAGATGATCTACCGCGTCGCCAAGGAGTTCTCCGGCGTCTCGGTGTTCGCCGGCGTCGGCGAGCGCACCCGTGAGGGCAACGACCTCTTCGGTGAGATGACCGAGTCCGGCGTCATCAACGACACGGCGCTCGTGTTCGGTCAGATGGACGAGCCGCCGGGCACCCGCCTGCGCGTCGCGCTCTCCGCGCTGACGATGGCGGAGTACTTCCGCGACGTGCAGAAGCAGGACGTGCTCCTGTTCATCGATAACATCTTCCGCTTCACCCAGGCCGGCTCCGAGGTCTCCACGCTGCTCGGCCGCATGCCGAGCGCCGTCGGCTACCAGCCGACGCTCGCCGACGAGATGGGCGTGCTCCAGGAGCGCATCACCTCGACCCGCGGTCACTCGATCACCTCGCTGCAGGCGATCTACGTGCCCGCCGACGACATCACCGACCCGGCGCCGCACACCACCTTCACCCACCTCGACGCCACCACGGTGCTCTCGCGCTCCATCGCCGAGCTCGGCATCTACCCCGCCGTCGACCCGCTGGATTCCACCAGCCGCATCCTCGACCCGCGCTTCATCGGCGAGGAGCACTACAACGTCGCCCGCGAGGTGCAGCGCATCCTGCAGCGCTACAAGGACCTGCAGGACATCATCGCCATCCTCGGCATCGACGAGCTCGCCGAGGAGGACAAGGTCCTCGTCAACCGGGCCCGCCGCATCCAGCGCTTCCTGTCGCAGCCGTTCTTCGTGGCCGAGTCCTTCACCGGCCAGCCCGGCAAGTTCGTCCCCATCGAGGAGACGATCGCGTCGTTCAAGAAGCTCACCGAGGGCGAGTACGACCACATCCCCGAGCAGGCGTTCTTCCTCTGCGGCGGCATCGAGGACGTCGAGGCGAACGCCAAGAAGCTGGGCAGCTGACCGTGGCCGCCGAGTCCCACGAGCTGCACGTCGAGCTCGTCTCCGTCGAGCGCGAGGTCTGGAGCGGCGAGGCCAGCATGGTCATCGCCCGCACGACCGAGGGCGAGATCGGCGTCCTCCCGGGCCACGCCCCGCTGCTCGGCCAGCTCGCCGACGGCGGCGTCGTCACCGTGCACGAGAGCGGCGGCGGCCACCGGCTGATCGCCGTCCACGGCGGCTTCCTGTCGGTCACCGAGCAGGGCGTGACGATCCTCGCCGAGGTCGCCGAGCTGGCCGAGGACATCGACGCCTCCCGGGCCCGCGAGTCCCTCGAGCGAGCGCGCAGCGAGCAGGACCTCGCCGCACAGCGGCGCGCGGAGAGCCGGCTCCGAGCCGCCGGTCAGCCGGTCTAGGCCCTCCGAGACCCGCGCCCCGGACCCGGCGTGACCACGACCTCGATCCTGCTCGCCGCAGTCCTGCTCGCCCTCGGCGTGCTGGGCGCCGGGCTGCTCCGCCGGGTGCTGCTGCACCGCGGCGGCGGCACCATCGAGCTGTCGCTGCAGCTCAAGACCCCCGGACACGGCCGCGGCTGGGTCAACGGCGTCGGCCGCTTCGCCGGTGACGAGCTGGAGTGGTACCGCGTCTTCAGCCTCTCGCCCCGTCCGCGGCGCCGGTACTGCCGGCGCGACCTCCAGGTGCTGGCCCGCCGCGAGCCCAGCGGCGGCGAGCACCGGGCGCTGCTGGACGGCGCGGTCGTGATGGAGTGCATGTCGGCTCAGGGCCGGGTCGACCTGGCGATGTCCCGGTCGGCCGTCACCGGCTTCCTCGCCTGGCTCGAGGCCGTCCCCCCGGGCGCCACCCTGCCTCTCTAGGACACCTTCCGGTGATCCACGCGGATCTCGAGGTGGATGTGGGGGCGGGGTCCGCCTGAAGGTGCGCGTGGATCACCCAGGGATGGTCAGCGCGGGCCGCCGGGCTGCCAGAGGACGTCGCCACCGGGGTTGGCCACCCGGGCGAGGATGAAGAGCAGGTCGGAGAGCCGGTTGAGGTAGAGCGCCGGCTCCTTGCCCGTGCGCTCGGGGTCGGCGGCCAGCAGCTCCCAGGTGGCCCGCTCGGCCCGCCGCACGATCGTGCGCGAGACGTGCAGCAGCGCGGCGCCAGGGGTCCCGCCGGGGAGGATGAAGCTGCTGAGCTTGTCCAGCCTGGCGTTGTAGGCGTCGCAGGCGACCTCGAGCCGCGCGGTGTAGTCGGGGGTCACGCGCAGCGGCGGGTACTTCGGGTCGGGGTCGATCGGCGTGCACAGGTCCGCGCCGACGTCGAAGAGGTCGTTCTGGATCGTCCGCAGCAGCTCCGCGATCTCCGGTTCGAGAGCCCCCAGCGCGATCGCGACGCCGATCGAGGAGTTGGCCTCGTCGACGTCGGCGTACGCCGTCAGCCGGGGGTCGGTCTTGCTCACCCGGCTCATGTCGCCGAGCGCGGTCGTCCCGTCGTCGCCGGTCTTGGTGTAGATGCGGGTGAGGTGAACGGCCATGAGCCGCACCCTAGGCGAGGGTGCGGCTCATGGCGGGGGAGCGGCCGGTCAGCCGGCGTTCTGGAAGGGCGGGATCTCGCCCTCGGCGACCGGCCGGTCGAGGTCGCCGTCCCCGTCGAGCAGCTTCCAGGAGCCCTCGGCGCCGGGGGCGACCGTGGTGACGAAGACGCCGGGCGCGAGGTCGGCCATCGGCTCGAGGTCGCCGCCGCTCTCGGCGCGCATCGCGCCGCCTGTCGACGGGGCGCCGACCACCAGCAGCCGCTGCGCGCCCTCGTCGCCGGGCAGCGTCGCCACCAGGGCCGACAGCGGGTCGGTGATCTCGTTCTCGGCGTACCACCACCAGCCGCCCTCGCCGAGCGATGCCACCCCCCAGGTCCAGGGGCCGTCGCCGCTGCGCACCAGGTAGACGACCTCGACGCCTGCGTCGACCTCCCACCGCTGGACGAACAGCGGGCGGATCTCCACCAGGGCGTCGATGCCGTTGCGTGTCGCCCAGTCCTCGCCGAGCGCCTCGAGCTGCCCGTCGGTGACCAGCGACGGGTCGCCGCGCACCTCCCACGGGTTCTCCGGGTCGAGGACGCTCACCGGCTCGCCGCTCGGCTGCTCGGAAGCGATGACG
>SCTD01000422.1 GCA_004299215.1 Frankiales bacterium
GTAGCCGTACGGGGACTCCCCGCCGGTGTAGCCCCAGGCAGCGGCCATCGCCACCGCCCCCAACGGCACCAGCCAGAGCGTCGTGAGCAGCGCCAGCACCAGCCCGGCCACAGCGGCGACGGCGAACGCGGCCAGCGCCGCGGACTTCACGGCCTGGGCGGTCGCGAGCCCCGAGCCGACCAGGCGCACCGGGCCGACGCGGTCGGCGTCGGTGCCGCGTACGCCGTCGCTGTAGTCGTTGGCGTAGTTCACCGCGACCTGCAGGGACAGGGCGACCAGCAGCGACAGCAGGGCGCGGCCGGGCGAGAAGGCGTCGACGAGCGCAGCGGCGCCGGAGCCGACCAGCACCGGGGCGACGGCCGCCGGCAGCGTGCGCGGTCGGGCGCCGGCGAGCCACAGAGCGGGCGCGGTCACGGATCCGCGTTCGCGAGCGTCACCCGGTCGATCTTGCCGGAGGGCAGCAGCGGCAGCGCGTCGACCACCCGCAGCTCACGGGGTGCGGCGACACGCGACAGCCGGGTGGCGACGTGTGCGCGCGCCTCCTCGAGCGAGAGCGGACCGCACAGCACCGCGACCGCGACCACGCGCGCTCCCCACTCGGCGTCCGGCACCCCCACGACCGCGACCTGCGCGACGGACGGGTGCGACGCGAGGGCTGCCTCCACCGCTGCCGGCGCGACCTTCTCCCCACCGGTGACGACGACGTCGTCGGTCCGCCCGAGCACGACCAGCCGCCCGCCGACGAGCTCCCCCACGTCCGAGGTGGTGAAGGTGTCCCCGTCGAACGCATCCGCGGTGAGGTCGGGCCGCAGCCGGTAGCCGCGCGCGACCACCGGACCCGAGATCCTGATCCGCCCGGCAGCCCGCACCGTCACCCCCGGCAGCGGCACGCCGTCGTAGACGCAGCCGCCGCAGGTCTCGGACATGCCGTACGTCGTGACGACCCGCACACCCGCGTCCCGAGCCCGGTCGAGCAGCTCCGCGGGAGCGGCCGCTCCCCCGAGGAGGACGGCGTCGTACTCCTGCAGGGCGGAGCTCTCGAGCAGCCGCGCCAGCTGGGTGGGCACCAGCGACACCAGGCGGCGCGGTCCGGTCAGCCGCGACGTCGCCCGCTCGAAGGCCGGCACCGTCGTCGGACCCGCGAGCACCTCCGGCGACGTGCCGGCGAGCAGCGAGCGCACCAGCACCTGCAGGCCCGCGACGTGCGCCGTCGGGAGGGCGAGCAGCCACTGCCCTTCGCCGATCACCGACGCCGTCGCGGTGGCGGACGCGCGCAGGGCAGCCGCGGTCAGCAGCACCCCCTTGGGCTCCCCGGTCGATCCCGAGGTGGGCACGACCACCGCGACGTCGGACGACTCCAGCGGCTCCTGCGGTCGCAGCACGGCGAGCACCCGCGGATCCGTCGTCGGCAGCAGCGGCGGACCGCTCCCGTCGAGCGCGGCCGCAACGTTGTCGAGGGTGGCCTCCGCCGCGAGCAGCACTAGAAGTAGTAGGGGTACGGCGCCCAGTCGGGGTCGCGCTTCTCGAGGAAGGCGTCCCGCCCCTCCACCGCCTCGTCGGTCATGTAGGCCAGCCGGGTCGCCTCGCCCGCGAAGACCTGCTGCCCGACCATCCCGTCGTCCACGGCGTTGAACGCGAACTTCAGCATGCGCTGCGCCGTGGGGCTCTTGCGCACGATCGTCTGCGCCCACTCGATGGCGACCCGCTCGAGGTCGGCGTGGTCGACGACCTCGTTGACCGCACCCATCCGGTGCATCTGCTCGGCGGTGTAGTCGCGTCCCAGGAAGAAGATCTCGCGGGCGAGCTTCTGGCCGACCTGCCGGGCCAGGCCGGCGCTGCCGTAGCCGCCGTCGAAGCTGCCGACGTCGGCGTCGGTCTGCTTGAACCGAGCGTGCTCGCGGCTGGCCAGGGTGAGGTCGCAGACGACGTGCAGGCTGTGGCCGCCACCGGCCGCCCACCCCGGCACCACGCAGATGACGACCTTCGGCATGGTGCGGATGAGGCGCTGCACCTCGAGGATGTGCAGCCGGCCGGCGCGCGCCGGGTCGACCGTGTCGGCGGTGTCACCGCTGGCGTACTGGTAGCCGGCCCGACCGCGGATCCGCTGGTCGCCGCCGGAGCAGAACGCCCAGCCGCCGTCCTTGGGCGACGGGCCGTTGCCGGTCAGCAGGACGCAGCCGACGTCGGGCGACATCCGGGCGTGGTCGAGGACCCGGTAGAGCTCGTCGACCGTGCTCGGCCGGAAGGCGTTGCGCACCTCCGGCCGGTCGAAGGCGACGCGGACGACCCCGCCGTCGCGGCCCTCGGCGGTGTGCCGGTGGTAGGTCAGGTCCTGCAGGTCCTCGAAGCCGGGGACCTCGCCCCATGCGGCGGGGTCGAACAGCTCTGACACAGTGGCGGTCACCCGGCCGAGACTAGAGGGGGAACGGTGCTGGACCTGTCGGAGGTCCACGTGGTCAGCGTGCCGATGGCAGTCCGGTTCCGCGGGGTCACCACGCGCGAGGCCCTGCTGCTGCGGGGGCCGGCCGGGTGGGGCGAGTTCTCGCCCTTCCTGGAGTACGACGACGCCGAGTCGGCCCGCTGGCTCGCCGCGGCCATCGAGGCCTCACAGGTCGGCTGGCCGGCGCCGATCCGCGACGCGGTGCCCGTCAACGCCACCGTGCCCGCCGTCCCGGCCGAGCAGGTGCCGGCCGTGCTCGCCCGCTTCCCCGGCTGCACCACCGCGAAGGTCAAGGTGGCGCAGCCGGGCCAGGCGCTGCGCGACGACGTCGACCGGGTGGCCGCGGTCCGGGACGTGCTCGGGCCCGAGGGGCGCATCCGGGTCGACGCGAACGGCGCCTGGTCGCTCACCGACGCGCGCTGGGCGGTCGCGTCGCTCGCGGCGTTCGACCTGGAGTACGTCGAGCAGCCCTGCGCCGCGGTCGACGACCTGGTGCTGCTGCGGGTCGCGCTCGCCCGGGCCGGCGTCGAGGTGCTCATCGCCGCCGACGAGAGCGTGCGCAAGGCGGAGGACCCGCTGCGCGTCGCCCGCGCCGGGGCCGCCGACGTGCTGGTCCTCAAGGTCGCTCCGCTCGGCGGGGTGCGGCCGGCGCTCGAGATCGCCGCCGCCTGCGGCCTGCCGGTCGTCGTGTCCAGCGCCCTCGACACCTCCGTCGGGATCGCCGCCGGCGCCGCGCTGGCCGCGGCCCTGCCCGAGCTGCCGTACGCCTGCGGTCTCGCGACCACGAGCCTGCTGACGGCGGACGTCGTACGGCCCTCGCTCGACGGGCACGGCGGCACGATCCCGGTCGGCGCGGTCGACGCCGACCCCCAGCTGCTCGCGCAGCTCGCCGCGTCACCGGAGCGGGAGGCCTGGTGGCTCGGCCGGCTGGCGCGCTGCAGCGCCCTGCTCCCGGCAGACTGACGGCGTGAACCCCTCGACCGCGCTGGCTCGCGTGCTCGTGGACGAGCTCATCCGTGCCGGGGTGCGCGAGGCGGTGCTGTCGCCGGGCTCGCGGTCGGCGCCGCTGGCGTTCGCGCTGCACGACGCGGACCGGGCCGGTCGGCTGCGGCTGCACGTCCGGATCGACGAGCGCTCGGCGGCCTTCCTCGCGCTGGGCCTGACGAAGGCCTCCGGCCGGCCGGTGCCGGTCGTCACGACCAGCGGCACCGCGACCGCGAACCTGCACCCCGCCGTCCTCGAGGCGTCGCACTCCGGGGTGCCGCTCGTGGTGCTCACCGCCGACCGCCCGCCCGAGCTGCGGGGGACCGGCGCGAACCAGACCGTCGACCAGGTCGGCCTCTACGGCGGCGCCGTGCGCCTGTTCGCCGAGGTCGGCGCCCCGGACCGGCGTGCGGGGCAGAACGCCTACTGGCGGGCGCTGGCCTGCCGGGCGATCGCCTG
>SCTD01000423.1 GCA_004299215.1 Frankiales bacterium
TCCCGATCCACCGCCGGGAGCAGGACGGCGCGATCATCACCCAGTTCGACATGGGCGCCTGCGAGACGCTCGGCCTGCTGAAGATGGACTTCCTGGGGCTGCGCAACCTCACCGTCCTCGACGACTGCCTGAAGCACATCGAGGCCAACCGCAACGGCACGACGGTCGTCCTCGAGACGCTGCCGCTGGAGGACCGGCCGACCTACGAGCTGCTGGCGAGCGGCGACACGCTCGGGGTGTTCCAGCTGGACAACCCGGGCATGCGCGCGCTGCTGCGGTCGATGAAGCCGGACAACTTCGAGGACATCTCGGCCGTGCTCGCGCTCTACCGGCCGGGTCCGATGGGCGCTAACGCGCACAACGACTACGCCGATCGCAAGAACGGCCGCAAGCCTGTGGTCCCGATCCACAAGGAGCTCGAGGAGCCGCTGGCCGAGATCCTGGGCGACACCTACGGGTTGATCGTCTACCAGGAGCAGGTCATGGCGATCGCCCAGCAGCTCGCGGGCTACTCGCTCGGCGCCGCCGACCTGCTCCGTCGCGCGATGGGCAAGAAGAAGAAGGAGATCCTCGACAAGGAGTACGTCCCGTTCAGCGACGGGATGAAGGCCAACGGCTACTCCGAGGGCGCGATCAAGACCCTGTGGGACATCCTCGTCCCGTTCTCCGACTACGCCTTCAACAAGGCGCACACCGCGGGCTACGGGCTGGTCAGCTTCTGGACCGCCTACCTCAAGGCCAACTTCCCGGCCGAGTACATGGCGGCGCTGCTCACCTCCGTCAAGGACGACAAGGACAAGAGCGCCCTCTACCTCGCCGAGTGCCGGCGGATGGGCATCAAGGTGCTGCCGCCCGACGTCAACGACTCCGACAGCGACTTCACCCCGCGCGGCACCGACATCCGCTTCGGCCTGTCGGCGATCCGCAACGTCGGCACCAACGTCGTCGCCTCGATCGTGCTGACCCGGGAGACCAAGGGCCGGTTCGCCGACTTCGGCGACTACCTGCGCAAGGTCGAGGCCGTCGCCTGCAACAAGAAGACCGTCGAGTCCCTCTGCAAGTCGGGGGCTTTCGACTCGCTCGGGCACAGCCGCAAGGGGCTGGTGCACGTGCACGCCGAGGCGATCGACGCGTGCATGGAGACCAAGCGCAACGAGGCGATCGGGCAGTTCGACCTGTTCGGGTCGATGGCGGGGGACGAGGACGAGGGGGAGGGTGGCGGCCTGTTCGACGTCGTCGTGCCGATGGGGGAGTGGGAGAAGTCCGTCCTGCTCACCTACGAGCGCGAGATGCTGGGCCTCTACGTGTCCGACCACCCGCTGTTCGGCGTCGAGCACGTCCTGGCCGGCGCGGTCGACATGCCGGTGTCGCAGATCGCCGAGTGCGACGACGGCAGGACGATCGTCGTCGGCGGCATCCTGTCGAGCGTCACCCGCAAGATGACCAAGCAGGGCAACCCCTGGGCCCTGGTCGTGCTCGAGGACCTCGAGGGCGCGGTCGAGGTGATGTTCTTCCCGCAGAGCTACGTCAACGCCGCGGTCCACCTGGTCGAGGACGCGGTGGTGCTCGTACGAGGACGCGTCGACAAGCGCGACGAGATGCCCAAGCTCATCGGCAACGAGATCACCGTCCCGGACCTCTCGGTCGGGCCGCGCGGGCCGGTCGTGGTGTCCATCCCGACGCCGCGCTGCACCCCACCGGTGGTCGAGCGCTTCAAGGAGGTGCTGGCCGCGCACCCCGGCACCACCGATGTCCACCTGCAGCTCGTGGGCTCCGGCAAGACCACGCTGGTCAAGCTCGACGACCGGCTCCGGGTGACCGCCACGCCGGCGCTGTTCGCCGACCTCAAGGCCCTGCTCGGCACCGGCTGCCTGCCGAGCGGTGCATGAAGAGGGCCCGCCACGCCCGGCGAACGGCTAGCGTGCTCGCGTGGAACGCGTCATCCGACCGGCAGCGCCGGGAGCCCGAGCAGCGGCCGTCGGCGAGCTGCGGCTGTGCGCCGGGACGCTCGTGGTCGAGCACCCCGACCAGGTGCTGCTCGACTACCTCGACGTCCGCAACGGCTACGCCTACCCCGCCTACGACCGGCTGATCACCAACGGGTCTGCCCAGCTCGTCGACGGCGACCTGCTGGCCCCGGCGCTGATCGGCGTGCACATCGACGCGGGGCGCTTCTCGCTGCTGCGCGAGATGCTGCCCGCCCTCGAGGCTGTCGCCGACCTGCCCGGGGTGCCGCTGCACGAGGCCGACGAGGACCACGTGCTGTGCGTGGCGGGGCTGTTCGGGATCCTCGACGAGCCGCGCTACGCCGGCCGCGGCGTCCGCGGCACCGTCGTGTCGAAGGTGCTGCACCGCAAGCGGCCCGACCTGGTCCCGCTCTACGACTCCCGCATCTTCGAGGCCTACACCGCACCGGGTGCGCTGCCGCGCTCGACCGACCGGGCGTGGGCGGACTTCATCGCCGACCTCTGCCGGCAGATGCGCGACGACCTGCAGGCCGAGTCCGAGGCGTTCGACGTGCTGGAGCAGCTCGCCGCCGAGGAGGGCTTCCCGGTCACCCGGCTGCGGATCCTCGACATCCTCGTCTGGCGGACCGCCGACCTCTGGCACTGACCCCGCCGCGGGTCACCGCTCCCGCCGACGCCCCCGTCGCCCACCTCGCAGTCAGGCGGTGCCGCTGCGCTCGGCGAGCAGCCGGCCGAGTTCGACGGCGACCTGCGGGTCCGCGGTGGGACGGGCGCCGTACGCCAGCAGCCACGTGGTCGCCCCGGCCCGGAAGCGCAGCGTGACCAGCTCGCCGTCGCCGCCCTCGCCCGGCAGCGGCTGGCGGCGCACCTGCGACTGGTCGCCGACGGTCGGCACCTCCACCACCTCGCCCGAGGAGCCGGCGAGGTCGCCGCTCAGGTCGGCCTCGGCGCCGGCCGCGTCGCGGAACCGCACCACCACCACGGACAGCACCCGCCCGTCGGTCGGGTGGGCGTACTGCGCGACGTAGGCGCCGGAGAAGCCGTGCTCGCCGAGCGCGGTGCGGGCCGCCGCAGGGTCGGCGGAGTACTCCGCGATCGCCGCGGCGTCGCGGCGGCCGCTCCCCGCCACCAGCGGGACCAGCCCGGCCGGCACCTCGTCCGGCTCCGGGACGAGGGCGCGCAGCGGATCGGCCGGGAGGGTCACCCCCGGAACGGGAGCGTTCAGGGCGCTCTCCGACGGCGGCTGCGGGACGGCACCCGGGTCGTCGTCGGAGCAGCCGGCCAGCAGGCACGCGATCGCCAGGGCCGCTGCGCCGACGCGGAGGATCATGGAGGCAGAGCGTAGAGCCGGGAGCCCCGAGTCGGGCGCATCGGGCGTCCCGGGCACGATGGTGGGGTGAGCACCCTCTGGTCGGCGCCCGACCCCCGTCGCGCCGCCTCCCCGCCCGGTGCGGTGCGCGCACCGTTCGCCGCGCCGTACGTCGTCGCCGCTCCGGCGCACCCCACCCTCTGGCACGACGCCTTCGCCGGCCTCCTGGCCGCGGTCGTGACGGTGCTCGTCGGCGCCCCCGTGGGGCTGCTCTGGGCCGCGGTCGCGCCGACGGTGGACGTCGTCGTCGACGGCGACCAGGTGCAGCTGGTCGAGCCCGGGTCGAGCGCCTTCATCGCGACGGACGGCTTCTTCCTCTTCGCCGTGGCGCTCGCCGGCGTCGTCGGCGGCGTCCTCGCCTGGCGGCTGGCGCACCCGCACGGACCGGCCGTCGTCGTCGGCCTGACGCTGGGAGGGCTCGCCGCGGCCTACGTGGCCATGGTCGTCGGCGAGCAGGTGGGCCTGGCCGAGGTGCAGCAGGCGGTGCAGGCGGGTCAGCAGGGCGCGCTCGAGCTCACCGTGCGGCTGCGTGCAGAGGAGGCGCTGGTCGGCTGGCCGGTCGGCGCCCTCGTCGGCTACGCCGCGGCGTCGCTGCTGCGCGGGCGCTAGTTCGGGCTGGCCGGACCGGCGCCCAGCCCCGGCGCCGGCACGCAGGACAGCGCCTCGAGCAGCGCGGTCTCGCGACGAAGCAGGCGCAGCTCGGTCCGCAGCCGGCTCGCGCCGTCCGGCTCCGCGAGCAGCGCCTGCCGCTCGTCGAGGTCGAGGGCCAGGGTCGCGGCGATCAGGTAGCCGAGCACCAGCGGGTCGGCCGGCAGCTCCGGCACCTCGATCCGGTCGCCGCCGGCGTCGGCGAGGGCGCCCGTGTACGCCGCGAACGCCGCCGGGACCGCGGCTGCCGCCGCGGTCGCGTGCTCGCCCGGCAGCTCGGGGAGCAGCTCCACCTCACCGGTGAGGTAGGGCAGGGCGTCGTCGACCGACCTGAGCCGGAACCGGGTCGTCCCGGTGGTCGTCAGGTCGACGCGGCCGTCGTCGTAGGTCTCGACGTCGTGGACGGTCGCGACGCACCCGATCTCGTGCAGGGCGCGGGCACCGCCCGCGCCGACCTCGTGCCCGGACCGGATCGCCACGACCCCGAAGCGGCGCTCGTCCGGCGGCAGGGCGAGCAGCTCCGACACCAGCCGGCGGTAGCGCTCCTCGAAGACGTGCAGCGGCAGCACGAGCCCCGGCAGCAGCACCGTGCCGAGCGGGAAGAGCGGCAGCCGGAGCGACATCCGCGCAGGTTAGGGGCTGACAGGGCCACGGACGAGGTGAGAGGCGAGGTGAGAAAGGCGGCGGGAAGGGCAGACACGGAGCGGGAAGTCGGTCACGATGCGTCCGGGGACGCATTCGAGGAGTCACATGGCACGTGCAGCAGCCGTCTCCGACCGCTGGGCGGCTCGCCCCGTGCTCGGTGCGTCGCTGCGCCTGCTGGCACTGCTCGGACCCGTCGCGATCGGCATCGGCGTCGCGCTGCTGGTCGCCCGGCTCGTGCCACCGCCGGAGGGCAGCGCCCGCCTGGGCTGGTGGGCGCTCGTGCTCGGTGCGTCCGTGGTGGCCGTCTTCACCGCTGACCGGCTGGCCCGCCGGCTCCTGCCACTGGCCCTGCTGCTCGAGCTGTCGCTGATCTTCCCGGACCGCGCCCCGTCACGACTGCGGGCTGCGCGCACCACCAGCGTCCGCGACCTCGACACGCGGCTGGCCAAGCTGCGCGGCCAGGGCGTCTCCATGACGCCCTACGACGCGGCCGAGACCGTGGTGACCCTGGTCGGCATCCTCGGCC
>SCTD01000424.1 GCA_004299215.1 Frankiales bacterium
CCTTCGTGCTGCACCTGCGGCGCACCGCCATGGCCCGGCTGGAGCGCGACTACCGCAGCGCAGGGCGATCCGCCGTCCGCGCCGCGCGGCCGGCTCCGCGCCCCGCGGCCCCCGCCGCCCCCGCGGCTCCTGCCCTGCGTGCCCCCGTGCACGTCGCCGGGATCCCGGACCGGATGCCACCCCGGCCGATGCCGCTCGGCGCGCCCGTCCCGGTCCCCGCGGCGCGCCACGAGGAGATGCCGCCGGCCCGCGGCGCCCAGGGCGAGGCCTGGTCGCCCGTGCCCGTGCCGGCGCCGACCTACCTGTCCGCGCCGACCGCTCCGCGCCGCGTCATGGACCTGACGAAGGCCAGTGCCACGGCCGGCGACGGACTGGCCGACGCCGAGCGCGAGCTCGGGATCCTCGACGAGGGACCGGAGCTCGACGAGATCCTCGAGCGCCGCCGGGCCGTCAACGACTGGTAGGTCGGTCCCGGCAGGCGGCCCCTGCTAGCCTTTCCGGCCGCGGGGCTGTGGCGCAGTCCGGTAGCGCACCTCGTTCGCATCGAGGGGGTCAGGGGTTCGAATCCCCTCAGCTCCACCCGCACGCAAGAGCCCCGGTCCTCCCTGCAGGAGCGGGGCTTTCGCGCATCTCCCACAAGATCGTGGTGGCGGGGCGGCCGATCCTTCGTTCGCGATCGGCCGTACGCCACCCACGATCGTGCCGGGGCGTCCGGGGGCGGCAGCACGTGATGCCGGCCGCGCGGTGACTGTCCGTTCCGGTCGTCACCTCGCCGCGGGGTGACAACCACGTCGGACAGTCACCGCGCAGCCGGCGTGCAGACCTGGCCGGCCGGCGCGACACGCCGCGCCGCCCTCAGATCCAGCTGGTGAACCACATCCGGGCGCGCCAGGCGTCGTAGGGCAGCGTCTGCGCGGCGAGCACCGGGTAGAGGTAGGCGAAGTTGACGACCACGACGGCCAGGTAGGCGCCCACCCCCATCGCGGCGGCCGTCCGGCGGCGTGCCGTCGCGGCTGCACCGCCGTACGCCCAGCCGGCGACCAGGGCCAGGCCCAGGCACATGAACGGCACCGCGGGCAGCGCGTAGAACAGGAACATCGTCCGGCCGTCGAGGTCGTCGCGGATCCACGGCACGATGGCCGTGAGCACCATGACGAGCACCGCCGCCGGCCGCCAGTCGCGCTTGGCGAGCCACAGCCAGGCCAGCAGCGGCAGCACCACCAGCATGATCCACCAGATCGCCGGGGTGCCGATCGCGAGCACCTCGCGCGAGCAGGACTCGACCTCGCAGCCGTAGTCGCCGGCGCCGACGCCGGCCGGGTAGTAGTAGGACACCGGCCGCGCGAGCAGCAGCCAGCCCGCGGGGTGGGACTGGTACGGGTGCTTCTGCCGCAGCTCGTCGTGGAAGTTGAACTGCGCCACGTGGTAGTGCCACCAGGAGCGCAGCCCGTCCGGCACGAGCCCTGCGAGGCCCGAGGCCGGGTTGCCCTCGGCCCAGTTGCGGTCCCAGGCGAGCTGGTCGGCGGTGCTGCTCGCGAACCAGCCGAACCAGCTGACGACGTAGACGAAGGCGGGCAGCACCACCAGCACCGCCAGCAGCGGGGCGGCGGAGCGGTAGGCCGTGGCCCGCAGCGGGGAGGAGATGCCCGCCAGGCGCCGGGCACCGACCTCCCAGAAGAAGGCCAGCAGGATCAGGACGGCGACGTAGTAGAGCGCGCTCCACTTGGTGGCCAGCGCCGCACCCAGGCACACCCCGGCCGCGAGGCGCCACGGCCGCCATCCCAGGGACGGCCCCCAGCCGGCGAGGTCGTCGTCGTCGGTGACGGCCAGCCGGCGGCGCACCGCGTCGCGGTCGGCCACCAGGCACGCGAACGCCGCGAGCACCCAGGCCGCCAGGAAGATGTCGAGCATCGCCACCCGGCTCTGCACGAAGTGCAGCCCGTCCAGCGTCAGGAGCAGCCCGGCGAGGCAGGCCAGCACCGTGGAGCCCGTCATCCGCCGGGTGACGCGGATCAGCAGCACCACCATGAGCGTGCCGGCGACTGCCGCGGCGATGCGCCAGCCGAACTCGTTCACGCCGAAGACCCGCATCCCCAGGGCGATCGCCCACTTGCCGAGCGGCGGGTGGACGATGAAGCCCGCCTCGCCGCTGGGAGTGCAGGGCGGTGAGGGGTTGTCGCCGTCGGTCGGCAGCGAGCCGGCCTCCACGCCGTAGCGCAGCAGGTTCTGCGCGTCGCAGGCGTAGTAGATCTCGTCGAAGATCCGGCCGCGCGGGATGTCGAGCCGGACCACGCGCAGCACCCCGGCGAGCAGCGCGACGGCAAGGGTCGCGATCCATCCCCCGCGCCCGTCGGTCGGCGGGAGGATCCGCGTGCGCCAGCCGCCCCTCGACGGCTCGGACGTGGCCTCGGCACGCTGCAGCGTCGCGGTCATGCGGCACACCCTAGGGAAGGAGCCGCCCGGGCTGGGGGAGACTGCCGCTGTGCCCCTCGTCCTCGCCGGAGCCCCCATCGGCTCCGCGGACGACGCCAGCCCGCGGCTGGTCGCCGCCCTGGCCTCCGCAGAGGTCGTCGCCGCCGAGGACACCCGGCGGCTGCACCGGCTCTGCGCGGACCTCGGCGTGACCCTGACCGGCCGGGTCGTCAGCTACTTCGAGGGCAACGAGGCGCAGCGCACCCCGTCGCTGCTGGAGGCGCTGCGGGCCGGCAGCCGGGTCGTCCTGGTCACCGACGCCGGGATGCCCACGGTGTCCGACCCCGGCTACCGGCTGGTGGCCGCCGCCGCGGCCGAGGGGCTGCCGGTCACCTGCGTCCCGGGCCCGTCCGCGGTGACGACCGCGCTCGCGGTCAGCGGCCTGCCCACCGACCGCTTCTGCTTCGAGGGGTTCCTGCCGCGCAAGGCCGGCGAGCGCCGGGCCCGGCTCGCCGCGCTGCAGGCCGAGCCGCGCACCGTGGTGCTCTTCGAGGCGCCGCACCGGCTGGCCGCCGCGCTCGCCGACATGGCCGCCGTGCTCGGTCCCGTCCGCCGGGCCGTCGTCTGCCGCGAGCTCACCAAGACGTACGAGGAGGTCGTCCGCGGCAGCCTCCCCGACCTCGTGGCCTGGGCCGACGCCGGCGTCCGCGGCGAGGTCACCCTGGTCCTCGAGGGCGCGCCCGAGCGGCAGGAGGAGCTGACGCCCGAGGAGCTGGTGCGCCTGGTGGGGGTCCGCGAGGCGGCAGGGCTGACCCGCAAGGAGGCGCTGGCCGCCGTGGCCTCCGAGACCGGCCTGCCCAAGAAGCAGGTCTACGACGCGATGGTGAAGGCGAAGGCGGAACCGAGCCGCGATCTAGGGTGACCCCCATGTCCTCCCGCGTCCTGACGGCCGTCGCCTGGCCCTACGCCAACGGCCCGCGCCACATCGGCCACGTCGCGGGGTTCGGCGTCCCGAGCGACGTCTTCAGCCGGTACTCCCGGATGGCCGGCCGCGACGTGCTGATGGTCAGCGGGACCGACGAGCACGGCACGCCGATCCAGGTGCAGGCCGACCGCGAGGGCGTCACGGCCCGCGAGCTCGCCGACCGCTACAACCGCGTCATCGCCGAGGACCTGCAGGGGCTCGGCCTGTCGTACGACCTCTTCACCCGCACCACGACGCGCAACCACTACGCGGTCGTGCAGACGCTGTTCACCGCGCTGCACGCCAACGGCTACGTCGTCGAGCGCTCCCAGCTGTCGGCGATCGACCCGTCGACCGGGCGCGGGCTGCCGGACCGCTACGTCGAGGGCACCTGCCCGATCTGCGGCTACGACGGCGCGCGCGGCGACCAGTGCGACAGCTGCGGCAACCAGCTCGACCCGCAGGACCTGATCAACCCGGTCAGCAAGATCGACGGGAAGCCGCCGAAGTTCGTCGAGAGCGCGCAGTTCTTCCTCGAGCTGCCGGCGTTCGCGGAGGCGCTCGGCGGCTGGCTGCAGACCCGCAAGGGCTGGCGCCCGAACGTCCTGAAGTTCAGCGAGAACCTCATCGGCGACCTCAAGCCGCGCGCCATCACCCGCGACCTCGACTGGGGCGTGCCGATCCCGCTGCCGGAGTGGCGCGACCGCGACGACAAGCGCATCTACGTCTGGTTCGACGCCGTGATCGGCTACCTGTCGGCCAGCGTCGAGTGGGCCCGCCGGACCGGCGATCCCGACGCCTGGCGGCCCTACTGGGACGGCAGCGCCGACGCCCGCTACTTCATGGGCAAGGACAACGTCGTCTTCCACTCGGTCATCTGGCCGGCGATCCTGCTCGGTGCGAGCGGCAAGCCGGCCGGCACGCCCGGGCCGATGGGCGAGCTGGCGCTGCCGACCGAGGTCGTGAGCAGCGAGTTCCTCACGATGGAGGGGCGCAAGTTCTCCTCGAGCCGCAGCGTCGTCATCTACGTGCGCGACGTCCTGGAGCGGTACGGCGCGGACGCCCTGCGCTACTACCTGTCCGTCGCGGGCCCGGAGACCTCGGACACGGACTTCACGTGGGAGCAGTTCGTCACGCGCAACAACACCGAGCTCGTCGCCGGCTGGGGCAACCTCGTGAACCGCTCGTTGTCGTTGGTGCACAAGAACCTCGGCGCGATCCCCGGTCCGGGCGAGCTCACCGGCGAGGACCAGCAGGCCCTCGCGTCGTCGAAGGCCGGCTTCGCCGCCGTCGGCGCGCACCTGGAGAGGTCGAACCAGAAGGCCGCCATCACCGAGGCGATGCGCGTGGTCGCCGACGCCAACAAGTACCTCTCGGACCAGGCGCCGTGGAAGCTCAAGGACGACCCCGCGCGCCGGGACTCGGTGCTCCACGTCGCGCTCCAGCTGGTCGACGACGCCAAGGCGCTGCTCACGCCGTTCCTGCCGGCGTCCTGCGACGCGGTCGACGCGATGCTCGGCGGTGACCGCCCGTGGGCCGGCCAGCCGGAGCTGCGCGAGGTGGAGGACCTCGACGGCGGGCCGGGCTACCCCGTGCTGATGGGCGACTACGACACCGCTGCCGTCTGGGAGTCGCGGCCGATCCGGGTCGGCCAGCCGGTCGCCGCCCCGACGCCGCTGTTCCGGAAGCTCGAGCCCTCCGTCGTCGACGAGGAGCTGGCCCGCCTCGAGGCCGAGGCCCAGGCTTGAGTCGCGGGCACGGCCGGGTCGGGGAGCCGCCGCCGCGGCCGGAGCCGCTGGCGGTGCCCGTCCTGGACTCCCACGCACACCTCGACCTGATGGACGGCGACGTCGACGAGGCGCTGGCCGCCGCCCGCAGCGTCGGCATCGACACCGTGGTGCAGGTCGGCGTCGACCTCGCGTCCAGCCGGTGGTCGGCGGAGGTCGCGAGCAGGTACGACGCCGTGCACGCGGCGGTGGCGATCCACCCGAACGAGGCCGGTCGCGGGGCGGCCGACGACGAGGCTCTGCGCGAGATCGAGGCGCTCGCGGCGCTCTCCCAGGTCAAGGCGGTCGGGGAGACCGGGCTCGACTTCTTCCGCACGGTGACGCCCGAGGGGCACCGGCAGCAGGAGGAGGCGTTCCGCGCGCACATCGCCATCGCGAAGCGGACCGGGACCGCGCTGGTCATCCACGACCGGGACGCGCACGACGACGTGATCCGGGTGCTGCTCGACGAGGGCGCGCCCGACCGGGTCGTCTTCCACTGCTACTCGGGCGACGCCGCGATGGCGCGCACCTGCGCGGACCACGGCTGGTTCATGAGCTTCGCCGGGCCGGTCACCTTCACGGCCAACGACGGGCTGCGCGAGGCGGTCGCCGCGGCCCCGGCCGAGCTGCTGCTGGTCGAGACCGACGCGCCCTTCCTGACCCCGATGCCGTACCGCGGCCGGCCCAACGCCCCCTACCTCGTGCCGCTCACGGTGCGGTCGATGGCAGCCGCGCGCGGCGCCGACCTGGACGAGCTCTGCGGCTCGATCGCCGCCAACGGGCGGCGGGCCTTCGCCCTCTGACCCCGTTCGTGAGCCGTTTCACAACTGTCATGAGAAATCTGCTCTGACCTGCAGGTACTCCCCACCTCGGCGTCGAACCGGCCCCCGAAACCAGGTTCTTCCCCCACTCCGGGTTTGGACGTCGTCGGAGCGGGCCGTACCGTCACACAACAGAGAAGCCGGGATCGCGAGCGTATGTCCTGGTTGCACCGCACGACCCGTCCCCACCCGGGGAGGGC
>SCTD01000425.1 GCA_004299215.1 Frankiales bacterium
CGGCCTCGATCTCGGCCCGCCTGTCGGCGGGGAGCTTCTCGAGGTCGGCGAGCACGCCGCCGAGGCCCTGGTTGGGGTCGGCCCCGACGGAGGCGAGGTCCTCGGCGTAGGTCGCGAAGACGTCCGCGAAGTAGGCGCGCACGGCGTGGCCGAAGATGATCGGGTCGCTGACCTTCATCATCGTGGCCTTCAGGTGCACCGAGAACAGCACGCCCTTGGCCTTGGCGTCGGCGACCTGCTCGGCGAGGAACTGCTGGAGCGCGGCCTTGCGCATCACCGCGGCGTCGACGATCTCGCCGGCGAGGACGGGGAAGGACCGCAGGTCGGTCGTGCCGTCGGCCGTGACGTGCTGGATGGTCAGCGTCGTCGGGGCCTCGACGGTCACCGACGTCTCGGAGTGCCGGAAGTCGCCGTCGGTCATCGTCGCGACGTGGCTCGTGGAGTCCTTGCTCCACGGACCCATCGAGTGGGGGTGCTTGCGGGCGTAGCTCTTCACCGACGCGGGGGCGCGGCGGTCGGAGTTGCCCTCGCGCAGAACCGGGTTGACGGCGCTGCCCTTGACGGCGTCGTAGGCCGCCCGGGCCTTGTTCTCCTCGTCCGTGGAGGGGTTCTCGGGGAAGTCGGGAACGGCGTGACCCGCGGCCTGCAGCTCCTTGATCGCGGCCTTCAGCTGCGGGATCGAGGCGCTGATGTTGGGCAGCTTGATGATGTTGGCGTCCGGCGTCCTGGCCAGCTCGCCGAGCTCGGCGAGGTGGTCGTCGTGCAGGCCGAACGCCGCGAGGATCCTTGCTGCCAGCGAGATGTCGCGCGTCTCGACGCCGACGCCGGCCTTGTCGCCGTAGGCCTGGATGATGGGCAGCAGGGAGTGCGTGGCGAGCGCGGGAGCCTCGTCGGTGTACGTGTAGATGATCTTCACGGGATGAGCCCCAGCTCACGCACGGCGTCGCGCTCCTCGGCCAGC
The DNA here is from genome assembly GCA_004299215.1 of Frankiales bacterium. Classification (GTDB taxonomy): domain Bacteria; phylum Actinomycetota; class Actinomycetes; order Mycobacteriales; family SCTD01; genus SCTD01. Next base: position 962 of record SCTD01000425.1, read on the forward strand.
TCGGCCACCGACGCGTCGATCTTCTGCCGCGAGAAGTCGTCGATCTCAAGTCCCTGCACGATCGTCCACTCGCCGTTCTCGCTGGTGCACGGGAAGGACGAGATCAGGCCCTCGGGGACGTCGTACGACCCGTCGCTCATGATCGCGGCGGAGGTCCAGTCGCCCTCGTCGACGCCGTTCACCCAGTCGTAGACGTGGTCGATGGCGGCGTTGGCCGCGCTCGCCGCGCTGCTCGCGCCGCGTGCGTCGATGATCGCCGCGCCGCGCTTGGCAACGGTCGGGATGAAGGTGTCCTCGAGCCAGCCGCGGTCACCGACGACCTCCTCGGCGGGCTTGCCGCCGATCGTGGCCTTGCTCCAGTCGGGGTACTGCGTCGCCGAGTGGTTGCCCCAGATCGTCAGGTGCTTGATGTCGGTGACGGGGGCGCCCGTCCTCTTGGCCAGCTGCGACAGCGCGCGGTTGTGGTCCAGGCGGGTCATGGCGGTGAAGCGCGAGCCGGGGATGTCGGGCGCGTGCGAGGCGGCGATCAGCGCGTTGGTGTTGGCCGGGTTGCCGACGACGAGCACCTTGATGTCACTGGCCGCGCCGGCGTTCAGCGCCTCGCCCTGGGGCTTGAAGATGCCTCCGTTGGCGCTGAGCAGGTCGCCGCGCTCCATGCCTGCCGTGCGCGGGCGGGCGCCGACCAGCAGCGCCACGTTGGCGCCGTCGAAGGCCTGCCGTGCGTCGGCGGTGATGTCGATGCCCGACAGCAGCGGGAACGCGCAGTCGTCGAGCTCCATCGCGGTGCCCTCAGCGGCCTTCAGCGCGGGCTCGATCTCGAGCAGGCGCAGGCGCACCGGGGTGTCGGGACCGAGCAGCTGCCCGGAGGCGATGCGGAACAGCAGCGCGTAGCCGATCTGACCGGCCGCACCGGTGACGGTGACGTTGACGGGAGTGGGCATCGGGTAGGAGCTCCGGGTTCTCGGGGAGGACGTCGGGCAGACGCCGCGTGCCGCTCAGGCTAGTCAGGGACGGGGGATGGTGTTCGCGAGGGCCATCAGCGCGAAACCCAGGACCAGCAGCAGCGCGGCGTCCAGCCCCCGGGTCCGGACCGCGAGCCACCCGGCCGATCGGGGCGGCAGCGCCAGCCGGAGCCCCGCACCGGCGAGCAGCGCCAGCCCCAGCACGAACGACCCGAGCTGCCAGTCCACCGCCGCGGCGAGCCCGAGGCCGACGGTCGCGACGCCGAGGACGGTCAGCGCCGGCAGCTGCGTCACGGGGCGCAGCCTATCGGCGGCCGGTTGCGCCGGGCGCGGCGCGGGTAGCCATGGGGCAGGTGGACGAGCCCCGTCCCGCGCCCGACGAACGAGGGGATCGCACGTGCAGACGCCTCAGCTCCGTCTCGAGGAGAGCGGCGAGACCTTCACGCTGACGGCCGACGTGACCACCGTCGGCCGTGGCCGCAGCGTCGACATCGCCCTCGACGACCCGAGCGTCTCGCGCCTGCACGCCGAGCTGGTCCGGCGCGGCGAGCACGTCTACGTGAGCGACCTGGGCCTGTCGACCAACGGCACCCGCGTCAACGGCCGCCCCGTCGGCCGGCGGCTGCTCGAGGACGGCGACGTGCTGTCCTTCGGCGCCTGCCGCACCCGCGTCGAGGGGCTGTCTGCGGACCTCGCCGACGACACCGTCGAGCTGCGCCGGATCTCCGCGCCGGATCTCACGCGGCGCGAGCGCGAGGTGCTGACCGCCCTCTGCCGTCCCGCACTGCAGCAGGACGCCTTCGTGGCGCCGGCGACCGCCCGCGACATCGCCGACGAGCTGGTCGTGACCGAGGCCGCCGTCAAGCAGCACCTGCTGCGGCTCTACGTGAAGTTCCGGATCCCCGAGGGCGTCAACCGCCGAGCCCGGCTCGCCAACGAGGTGATCAGCGCCGGGGTGATCCGCCCGCTGCCGCCCGACGTCGAGAAGAGCATCCGCCGCGCCGGCTGATCGTGCGTACGCCCTTCTCGTTGATCAACCGCAGCATCGCCGTCGTAGGCGCGTCCACGCGGTGCTGTGGCCGGGGATCCTGCGGATGATCAGCAGAGGCTAGGCCAGTCCGGCGCGACGCTCCGCGGCCTCGACGCAGTTCTTGAAGAGCATCG
>SCTD01000426.1 GCA_004299215.1 Frankiales bacterium
GGTCGTCGTGCTGCGCTACTGGCCGGTGCGCAGGCGGTCGTAGAACCGGACGCAGTCGTCGTACGACGGGAGCAGCCCGGACTCCTGCGCCTGCGCGAGAGTCGGTGCAGCGGCGTCCTTCTCGGACAGCAGCGGCTCGACGTCGGCCGGCCAGGGGAGGCCGAGCTCGGGGTCGAGCGGGTGGATGCCGTGCTCGCCGGTCGGGTTGTAGGGCTCGCTGCACAGGTAGGTGACGTTGGCGTCGTCCGTGAGCGCGAGGAAGGCGTGGCCGAGGCCCTCGGACAGGTAGATCCCGCGCCGGTCGACGTCGTCGAGCCGCACCGCGTCGCTGACGCCGAACGTGGGGGATCCCGCCCTGATGTCGACGACGACGTCGAGGACCGCGCCCCGGGTGCAGTAGACGTACTTCGCCTGGCCCGGCGGCACGTCGGCGAAGTGGACCCCGCGCAGCGTGCCGCGGCTGCTGGCGCTGTGGTTCGCCTGCTTGACGGTCAGCGGGTGACCCACCGCGCCCTCCAGCACCGACGCCTTGAACCACTCGAGGAAGACGCCTCGGGGGTCGGGGAACTGGCGCGGGGTGAACACCCACGCGCCCGGGACCTTCAGCTCGTCTGCCTGCACGGCGGTCAACCTACGGGGAGGGGGCGCGCCGAGGGGCGCGGGGAGCACCTGAGAGACTCGTCCCCGTTGTGCACGGGTGACCCCCGTCCGGCCGCCCCGCCCCGTGACCCACCGGTCGCGCCCCCGGGAGCCGTTCGTCCGTCCCCGTCCCAGGAGAGCCACCATGACCGCCCAGCTGGAGGGTCCTGCCTTGTCTGACCCAGCCGCCCGCCCGGGGTCGTCCACCCATCCCGGCTACGAGCCCGCCGAGAACGCCGAGCAGCGAGCGACCGACCCGGCGTTCCTGCTGCACCGCGGCGGCAAGGTGGAGGTCGTCTCGAGCGTCCCGCTGGAGACCCGGGAGGACCTGTCGCTCGCCTACACGCCGGGCGTGGCCCGCGTCTGCACGGCCATCGAGGTCGAGCCCGACCTCGTCTACGACTACACCTGGAAGTCCTCCACGGTCGCGGTCGTGACCGACGGCACCGCGGTGCTCGGTCTCGGCGACATCGGGCCCGCCGCCGCGCTGCCGGTGATGGAGGGGAAGGCCCTGCTGTTCAAGCACTTCGGCGGCATCAACGCCGTGCCGATCTGCCTGGACACCAAGGACCTCGACGAGCTCGTCGACACGATCGTGCGGCTGGCGCCGGCCTTCGGCGGCATCAACCTGGAGGACATCAGCGCGCCTCGCTGCTTCGAGGTCGAGCGCAGGGTGCAGGAGGCGCTCGACATCCCGGTCTTCCACGACGACCAGCACGGCACGGCCATCGTCACGCTGGCGGCGCTGCGCAACGCCGCGACGCTGACCGGCCGGCGGCTCCAGGACCTGCGCGTCGTGGTCTCCGGCGCCGGCGCTGCGGGCATCGCGGTGTCGAAGATGATCCTCGAGGCCGGCATCGGCGACCTCGCCGTCGCCGACAGCAAGGGGATGGTCCACCTCGACCGGCAGGACCTCAACGACGAGAAGCGGATGTTCGCCCAGATCAGCAACCGGAGCGGCCACAAGGGCTCCTTCGTGGAGGCGCTCGCCGGCGCGGACGTCCTCATCGGGTTGTCCTCCGGCACCGTGCCGCCGGAGGCGGTCGCGTCCATGGCGAAGGACTCCATCGTCTTCGCGATGGCCAACCCGAACCCCGAGGTGCACCCGGACGTCGCGCATGCCAACGGCGCCTGCGTCGTCGCCACCGGCCGCAGCGACTTCCCGAACCAGATCAACAACGTGCTCGCCTTCCCCGGCGTCTTCAAGGGCGCCATGGCGGTGCGCGCGACGCGGGTCACCGAGGGGATGAAGCTCGCGGCGGCGACTGCACTGGCCGACGTCATCGCCGACGAGCTGACCCCGGACCACGTGATCCCCAGCGTCTTCGACGTGCGCGTGGCGCCTGCCGTCGCCGACGCGGTCGCGGCGGCGGCCCGGGCGGAGGGCGTCGCCCGGCTGTAGCCGGCCCGCCCGTAGGGTCGTCCGCATGCTCGCCGTCACCTGCACCTCCCAGTCCGCCGACGACCCGCTGTCCGGCCTCACCATCGGGGACCGGCCGGAGCCCGAGGTCCCCGACGGCTGGGCGCGGGTCACCGTCAAGGCGGCGAGCCTGAACCACCACGACCTGTGGAGCCTGCGCGGTGTCGGGCTGCCGGCCGACCGGCTGCCGATGATCCTGGGCTGCGACGCCGCGGGAGTCGACGAGGACGGCAACGAGGTCGTCGTGCACGCCCTGGTCGGCGACCCCGACTGGGTCGGCGACGAGACCCTCGACCCGAGGCGCAGCATCCTGTCCGAGCGCTACCAGGGAGCGCTCGCCGAGCAGGTCGTCGTCCCCCGGCGCAACCTGCTGCCGAAGCCCGCGGACCTGTCCTTCGAG
>SCTD01000427.1 GCA_004299215.1 Frankiales bacterium
CCCGCCATCGCCGCTGCAGCAGGCGTTCTCGGCCGCTCCGGCGTGGCGCGCGGGGCTGCTGGCGCTCGGCCTGGCCTGCGCGGTCGGCTTCGTGGTCAACGACTCCGGGGCGGCGATCCCGGCGCTGGCCCTGGTCGTGGCGCTGCCCGCCACGGTCGCGGTCGTCCTCCGCGCGCGTCGCGCCCCTGAGCCGCCCGCGTCGCTGCTAGCCTGAACTTCCGTGCAGCGGGCCGCCCGGTCCGCTCCGAGCACGGGAGCGCCAGTGCCGCGTACGAGTCACCTGTTCGTCACCGGCGGCGTCGCCAGCTCGCTGGGCAAGGGGCTGACCGCCTCCTCGCTCGGGCGGCTGCTGAAGGCCCGTGGCCTGAAGGTCACGATGCAGAAGCTGGACCCGTACCTCAACGTCGATCCCGGGACGATGAACCCGTTCCAGCACGGCGAGGTCTTCGTGACCGACGACGGCGCGGAGACCGATCTGGACGTCGGCCACTACGAGCGCTTCCTCGACGAGGACCTGCACGGCAGCGCCAACGTCACGACCGGTCAGGTCTACAGCGCCGTCATCGCCAAGGAGCGGCGCGGGGAGTACCTCGGCGACACCGTCCAGGTCATCCCGCACATCACCAACGAGATCAAGGAGCGGATCCTCGCGCTCGGCGGTCCGGACGTGGACGTCGTCATCACCGAGGTCGGCGGGACCGTCGGTGACATCGAGTCGTTGCCGTTCCTCGAGGCAGCCCGGCAGGTGCGCCAGGAGGTCGGCCGTGACAACTGCTTCTTCCTGCACGTCAGCCTGATCCCCTACATCGGTCCGAGCGGCGAGCTGAAGACCAAGCCGACCCAGCACTCCGTGCAGGCGCTGCGCACGATCGGCATCACGCCGGACGCGATCGTCTGCCGGTCCGACCGGCCGATCAACGACGGCATCAAGCGCAAGATCGCGAACATGTGCGACGTCGAGCAGGAGGCCGTCGTCTCCGCCGTGGACGCGCCGTCGATCTACGACATCCCGCGGGTGCTGCACGCCGAGGGGCTGGACGCCTACGTCGTACGTCGGCTGGGCCTGTCCTTCCGCGACGTGGACTGGAGGGACTGGGACCAGCTGCTGCAGCGGGTCCACCACCCGGCGAAGAAGGTCACCATCGCCCTGGTCGGGAAGTACGTCGACCTGCCGGACGCCTACCTGTCGGTGACCGAGGCGCTGCGTGCCGGCGGCTTCCACAACGACGCCAAGGTCGACATCCGCTGGGTCGGCTCCGACGACTGCGAGACCCCGGAGGGCGCCGCGAAGGCGCTGGCCGGCGTCGACGGCGTCTGCGTCCCCGGCGGCTTCGGCGTGCGTGGCATCGAGGGCAAGCTCGGCGCGATCCGCTACGCCCGCGAGCGGCAGATCCCGACCCTCGGACTGTGCCTGGGCCTGCAGTGCATGGTGATCGAGGTCGCCCGGAACCTGGCCGGCATCGAGAAGGCCAACAGCGCGGAGTTCGAGCCGACCGGGCCGGACTCGGTCATCGCGACGATGGCCGACCAGCAGGACGTCGTCGCGGGCGAGCGCGACATGGGCGGCACGATGCGCCTGGGCCTGTGGCCGACCAAGCTCACGAAGGGCTCGGTCGCGGCCACGGCGTACGGCGACGATCCCGCCACCGAGCGGCACCGGCACCGCTACGAGGTCAACAACAGCTACCGCCCGCAGCTCGAGGCCGCCGGCCTGGTCTTCTCCGGCACGTCGCCGGACGGCGGGCTGGTCGAGATCGCCGAGCTGCCCGAGTCGGTGCACCCGTTCTTCGTCGGCACGCAGGCGCATCCGGAGTTCCGGTCGCGCCCGACCCGCGCGCACCCGCTGTTCGCGGCGTTCGTCGCGGCGTCGGTGAAGAACGCCGAGAGCCGGATGCTCCCGCTCTGACGGCCACGGTCGGATGTCTCGTCGCGCGGGGGTCGGGTGTGCGGCACCGCGACGATGAGGAACCGGCTACCCACGGTTGGGGGAGCCGCCATCAGCGGACGTGGCAGCGACCTGGAAGTCTCAGCGCGTGACTCCGGGACTACGGGATATCAGGCCCGCGGCGGCAGCGGGGACGTGGCTGCTCGGGGACCATTCTGTGAACCGGCTCGGGTACGGCGCCATGCGCCTGACCGGCAGCGCGGCTTTCAGCCTTGGTCAGCCGAGCGACCGGCAGCGATCGATCCAGGCGTTGCGCACCGCCGTGAACCTCGGCGTGAACCACATCGACACGGCGTCCTTCTACTTCTCCTCGCTGCGCTCCGCGAACGAGCTCATCAACCGCGCGCTTGCGCCCTACCCGCCCGACCTCCTGCTCGCGACCAAAGTCGGTCCGGCACGCGACAGCGCGGGTCAATGGCTTCCGCCTGCGGCACCTGCCCAGCTGAGGGGTCAGGTGGAAGAGAACCTGCGGCAGCTCGGTCTCGACCACCTCGACCTGGTGTACCTCCGGGTGCAGTCGCGCGACCCCGTCATCGAGCACGTCCAGGCCCTGAACGAGTTGTCTCAGGCTGGACTCATCAGGCACGTGGGCCTGTCCGGAGTCACGGTGGAGCAGGTCGAGCAAGCACTCGAGATCACGCCGATCGTCAGCGTGCAGAACCGCTTCGGCCTGGGCAGCGAGGCAGCGAAAGACCGCACCGTCATGGACTTCTGCGGGGCCCACGGCATCGCGTTCGTGCCGTTCTTCGCCATCGCGGGTAAGGGTGCCGATCGAGGTGCACGCCCCGAAGAAGCTGAGCACGTGCATGAAGTGGCGCAGAGGCACGACGCCTCTCCCGCACAAGTACGGCTCGCCTGGACACTCCACCAGGGACAACACGTCCTTGCCATTCCCGGCAGCGGCAACCCGGAGCACGTCCGGGCCAACGCGGCTGCGGCCGCGCTACGGCTGACGGAGCAGGACCTCAAGACGCTGAACAACGTCAACGTCGCTTAGGACCGTCGACCTTGAGCTAAAGCCGTGAGGCCTAGCGCGCTGCCAGCACCTCTTCGAGCAGCGTCGGCCGGTCGGTCATGATGCCGTCCACGCCGATGTCGAGCAGCCACTCCATGTCGGCCCGGTCGTTGATGGTCCACACGTGGACGGCGAGCCCGTTGTCGTGTGCCCGCTGCACGAACTCCGGTGTCACGACGGGGATCCCGTTGAGCTCGATCGGCACCTGCAGCGCCTGGTAGCGCGGGTTCGGACCTCCGGGGAGCGGTCCCTGGGCGGTCGCCCAGAAGGCTGCCGTCTCGCCGGTCGCGGTCGCCGTGTGCACGTCGGGCGCGTACGCCTTGAACGCCTCGACGGCGTGGTCGAGGAAGGAGACGACGATGGCGTCGTCGGTGCGGTCGTACTCCGCGAGCAGGTCGGCCAGCAGCTGCTCGTACGGCTCGGTGTCGGGCGCCGTCGCCTTGATCTCGATGTTGATGAGCTCGTCCGGGAAGAGCTCCAGCACCTCGCGCAGCGTGGGGATCGTGAAGTCGTTCGCCGTGAACGCCCTCATCTTCCCGGTCAGCTTGCGCTCGCCCGTGGCGTAGCCGCGGAGCTCGTACGCCCTCGGGTCCTTGCCGCCGCAGGTGCCGCAGCCGGCGTCGAAGACGTGGGCCGCGTCGAGCTGCTTGAGCTCGGCCAGGGTGAACGAGTCGACCCGGCCGGTGCCGTCGGTGGTGCGGTCGACCGTGGCGTCGTGGATGACGACGAGCTCGCGGTCGGCGGTGGCGTGCACGTCGATCTCGAGCACGTCGGCGCCCTTGGCGACCGACGTCTTGAGCGCGTAGAGGGTGTTCGACGGCGCCTCGATCTCCCCGCCCTGGTGGGAGATGTTGAGCACCCGCCGCTCCAGCCACGGGTTGGGGTCCAGGGGGCCCGCGGTGGCGACGCCTGCGCCGGCGACCAGCAGCACGGGGAGCAGGGTCAGGGCGGTCTTGCGCAGCACGGGGGCTCCTGAGGTCGCGGTTCCCGCAGGTGTTCGCGACCGCCGGTCCGACTCCTGCCGACGTGAGGCTTGACACACGGCGTCGAGCTGCTAGGATCGAACGTACGTTCGAATAAGATGGGAGGTGGATCGATGACCGAGGTCGTCGACGCGCCTGCCTTCTGGTTGACGGCAGGGGATCCCGGGCCTCTGCCGGGACTCCCGCTCGAGTCGCCCTGCGAGGGGTGGTGCCCGTGCGCTGTCGGCGAGTCGTCAGCAGCTGCCCCCGACGGGTTCTGGGCGACCCCCGGGGTGACGCCCCCACCGGCCGGTCCGTCGCGGCTGGTGTCCGACCTCCGGTCGGCGGTGGACGCACTGGCCGCGCACGGCGCGGTCTCCGGCTCGCGGGTCGACACGGGCACGCTTCTCGAGCTGGCCGAGCGGGTGCGGGGCCTGGCGCTGCGCGAGCTGGCGGAGATGGAGGCCGTCGGTGGTCACGCGCGGCCGGGTGATCCGACGACGGTGGCCACGTGGCTGCGCGACACCCAGAACCTCACCGACTCGGCGGCCAGGGCCGGCGTGTCCCTGGCGACGTCGCTCCGCGACGACCTGCCGCACATCGGCGACCTGCTCGTCGGGGGCCACATCACCCGCGAGCACGCCGCCGCAGTCGTGGCCGGGGTGCGCGGGCTGGACCGCGACGTGGTGCGCGAGGCCGAGCAGGGCCTCGGCGCGCTGGCGCAGGTGACCGACCCGGTCGACCTGCGCAAGCGGCTGCGGGACAAGGCCGCGGCGATCGACGACCGGATCGCGGCCGAGGCGGAGCGACGGGCCCGTGAGCGGATGGGACTGCAGCTGTCGGACGTCGGGGCGCACACCTCGGTGGACGGCACGCTGGCCGGCGACGACGGAGCGACGGTGCGGCTGGCGATGGACCTGGCGATCGAGGCGTCGCGCGCAGCAGGGGACAAGCGCGGCAAGGCCGCGCGGCGGGCCGACGTGCTGGTGGAGTGGGCCCGCGACCACCTGGCCCGGGTGCACGGTCGCGGGGACAGCCTCGCCGACGACGCGCACACCGTGCGCACGCACACCCACGTCGTGTGCACTCCCGAGCAGCTGGCGGCGGCAGGCACCGCCGACGCCGGGCCGCCGACGCTGACGGACCTGCTCGATCGCGACCTCGCCGGCGGTGCGCCGGCGGCGGCGGGCATCGCCGGCGACCGCGGAACCCTGTCGCGAGGCGCCCTGCGGCGGCTGGCGTGCGACGGCCTGATCGACCTCGTCGCCATCCAGGAGGGCCGACGGGCGGACCCGCTCTACGTCGGCCGGGCCGCCCGGATCGTGAGCCGCGAGCTGTGGCGCGCGCTCATCACCCGCGACCGGACGTGCGTCGTCAAGGGCTGCCACCGCCCGCCCGCGCAGTGCGAGGCCCATCACGTGAAGCACTGGGCCGACGGCGGACTGACCGACCTGACGAACTGCGTGCTGCTCTGCCATCAGCACCACCACGACCACCACGACCGCGGCATGACCCTCACCCACCGGGACGGCCGACGGCTGACCGAGCGCGGCTGGGCTCACGCCCCTCCGTGACGCCGTGGGCGCACGGACGCCGGCAGTGCTACCCGACCGGGTCGAGCACGAAGACGGGGATCTCCCGGTCGGTCTTCTTCTGGTACTCCGCGTACTCCGGGTAGGCGTCGACCGCGCGCTCCCACCAGAGCGCCTTCTCGTCACCCTCGACGAGGCGGGCGCGGTAGTCGCGCCTTACCGGGCCGTCCTGCAGCTCCAGCAGCGGGTGCGCGAGCAGGTTGTGGTACCAGACCGGGTGCGTGGGCTGACCGCCCATCGAGGCGACCGCCGCGTAGCGGCCCTCGTGCTCGATCCGCATCAGCGGGATCTTGCGGAGCTTGCCGCTCTTGGCGCCGAGCATCGTCAGGACCACCACCGGTCGGCCCACGAGGGTGGTGCCCTTCGTCCCGCCGGAGCTCTCGTAGAGGTCGACCTGCTTGCGGACCCACTCCATCGCGTTCGGCTCGTACTCACCTGTCAGCGGCATGAGGGGAGTCCATCACGCGAGCGGGCAGACTGCCTGCATGTTCGGACGACGCACCGCCGCAGAGCGGAACCAGGACCGCAAGCTCGCCTTCGTGCCGATGTGGCCGCTGGTCGCGGCGATCGCCCTCGTGGTGCTCGCGGCGCTCCTGCTCGGATGACCGGTCCGCACGACCACCAGGTGGTCTCCACCGAGACCGTGTACACCGGTCGCGTCATCACGGTCCGCCGGGACGAGGTGTCGATGCCGGGCGACACGACGTCTGTCCGCGACGTGGTCGAGCACCCGGGCGCAGTCGGGGTGGTCGCGCTCGACGAGCAGGGTCGGGTGCTGCTGGTGAACCAGTACCGCCACCCGGTGCGCCGGCGGCTGGACGAGCTGCCGGCCGGCCTGCTGGACGTCGCGGGGGAGCCCGCGCTCGAGACGGCCAAGCGCGAGCTGGCGGAGGAGGCCGGTCACGCGGCCGACACCTGGCACGTGCTGGTCGACACGCTGACCAGCTCGGGCATGACCGACGAGGCGATCCGGGTCTACCTGGCGCGCGACCTGCGCGAGGTGGACCGCGACGTGCAGGAGCACGAGGAGCTGGACCTGACCATCTCGTGGCTGCCGCTGAGCGAGGCCGCCGACCGGGTGCTCGCCGGTGAGATCGAGAACGGCATGGCGGCCGTCGGGCTGCTCGCCGCCGATCGGGCGGCCAGGAACGGCTTCACCGGCCTCCGTCCGGCCGATGCCCCGTGGCGGTCGCGCACGTCCTGACGGAACGCTGGCCGCTGCCTGCGGGGTCGACCCACGACCGCAGGCCGAGCGCGTCGTAGCGTGCGGCCTCACCGCTGGCTCACCTCCGGCTTCGGCGGACCCGGCAGGGGAGCGGGGCAGCGGCGGCGAAAGGATCCTGCACCGGCACTGCAACAGGTGCCCGGACGACACGGAGACCCCTCATGCGCGCACCCCGTCGCCTGCTGCCCCTCGTCGTGGCCCTGCCCCTGGCGCTCGCGGTGCTCCCTGCTGCGCCGGCCGCCTCGGCGCCGCCGGGCGACGTGCGGATCGAGGTGCTGTCCGGTCACGAGATCACCGCGCCCG
>SCTD01000428.1 GCA_004299215.1 Frankiales bacterium
GGCGACCAGGGCCCGGGGGTGCCGCCGCTCTGCGCCACGAGCTCGTCGCGTCCGATGCTGCGGGCGACCAGGTGCACCTCGGGCCGCGCGTCGTCGGCGGCCAGGGCTGCACCGGTCTGCCAGAGGTCGCCCTTGAGCGCGTCCCGGAAGGCGCCGGCGATCCACCGGGGGTGACTGTGCTCGAGCGCGAGCGCCCCCAGCCGGTCGTCGGCCGGGGCGAGCTCGGCGACCCAGGTGGCGAGGTCCTTCGCTGCGATCTTGCGCAGGACGGCGTTGACGAAGGCGACCGGTCCGGCGCTGACCACCCGCCGTGCCAGGTCGACCGTGGCGGAGACGGCGGCGTGCGGGGGGATGCGGGTGCGCAGCAGCTGGTGCGCCCCGAGTCGCAGCACGTCGAGCACCGGCGGGTCGACCTGCGCCAGCGGCCGGTCGACGCAGGCGGCGATGACCGCGTCGTAGAGCCCCTGCCCGCGCAGGGCGCCGTAGGCGAGCTCGGTCGCGAGCGCGGCGTCCCGTCCGGTGATGCCGCGCTCGCGCAGCAGGCCGGGCAGGACGAGGTTGGCGTAGGCGTCCTTCTCCCGCACCGCCGCGAGCACGTCGAAGGCGACACGGCGCGGCTTGTCGTCCGCCGGAGGGGTGTACGGCCGGGCGGCGCGCCGCTTGTTCTGGACCGGCTTCCTCGCAGGAGGCGGCGTCACGCGAACCGCTCCCCCGGCTCGAGCCGCAGCCCGCGCAGCCAGTCGGCCGCGGCCATCGCGCCCTTGCCCTCCGGACGGACCCCGCCCAGCCGCACGGCGATGGTCGCGGTGCCGACCAGGCCGTCGCGGACCTCGCCCGGTGCGAGCGTCCGGTCGGTCGGCGTCACCGGACCGAGCTTCACCCGCTTGTCGCGGAAGGTCGTCCAGGCGCCCGGCGCCGGGGTGCAGGCGCGGATCCGGCGGTCGACGTTCAGCGCCGGGGCGGTCCAGTCGACCCGGGCGTCGGCCACGGTGATCTTGGGCGCCAGGCTCACCCCGTCGGCCGGCTGCGGGCGCGGCTCGAGGACCCCCTCCTCGATGCCGTCCAGGGTGGCGACGAGCAGGCCCGCCCCGGCGACGGCCAGCCGTTCCAGCAGGTCGCCGCTGGTGTCGGTCGGTCGTACGTCCTCGGTCGTCACGCCGAAGACCGGGCCGGTGTCCAACCCGGCCTCGAGCCGGAAGGTCGTCGCGCCCGTCACCTCGTCCCCGTGCAGGATCGCGTGCTGCACCGGGGCGGCGCCGCGCCAGGCGGGCAGCAGCGAGAAGTGCAGGTTGACCCAGCCGTGCTGCGGGATGTCGAGCACCGGCTGCGGGACGAGCGCGCCGTACGCCACGACCGGGCAGCAGTCCGGGGCGATCTCACGCAGCCGCTGCTGGAACGCCGCGTCGCGCGGGTGGTCCGGGGTGAGCACCTCGAGACCGGCCGCCTCGGCACGTTCCCGCACCGGGCTGGGACGCAGCGCGCGGCCGCGCCCGGCAGGGGCGTCGGGGCGGGTGACGACGGCGACGACGTCGTGCCGGCTGGCCAGCAGCGCCTCGAGCGAGGGCACAGCCGGCTCGGGGGTGCCGGCGAAGACCAGCT
>SCTD01000429.1 GCA_004299215.1 Frankiales bacterium
GCTGCTGGTGCAGAGCGGGAAGCCGGTCGCGGTCTTCCGCACCTTCGCGCACGCGCCGCGCGTGCTGCTCGCCAACTCGCTGCTCGTCCCGTCCTGGTCGACCTGGGAGGACTTCTGGGCGCTGGAGGCGATGGGCCTGACGATGTACGGCCAGATGACCGCCGGCTCCTGGATCTACATCGGCACCCAGGGGATCGTGCAGGGCACCTTCCAGACCTTCGCCGCGCTGGCCGAGAAGGAGTACGACGGGACCCTCCGCGGCAAGGTCGTCCTCACCTCCGGCCTCGGCGGGATGGGCGGCGCGCAGCCGCTCGCCGTGTCGCTCAACGGCGGCGTCTCGCTCTGCCTCGACGTCGACCCGGCGAAGGTGCAACGGCGGCTCGAGACGCGCTACCTCGACGAGCAGGCCGACTCGCTGGAGGCAGGACTGCGCCGCGCCCGCGAGGCGGCTGCCGCGGGCGAGGCGGTGTCCATCGGCGTGGTCGCCAACGCCGCCGAGGCGCTCCCCGCACTGCTCGCGGCCGGTGAGCAGTTCGACGTCGTCACCGACCAGACCAGCGCCCACGACCCGCTGAACGGCTACGTGCCGGCAGGTCTCGACGTCGTGGCAGCAGCCGAGCTGCGGGCGGCCAAGCCGTCGGAGTACGTCGAGCGGGCACGCGCGTCGATGGTCGAGCACTGCCGCGCGATGGTCGGCTTCGCCCGCGCCGGTGCGGAGGTGTTCGACTACGGCAACAACCTGCGCGGCGAGGCGCGCGACGCCGGACTGGCGGAGGCCTTCGACTACCCCGGCTTCGTCCCGGCCTACATCAGGCCGCTGTTCTGCGGCGGCACGGGGCCGTTCCGCTTCGTCGCGCTGTCCGGCGACCCGCGTGACATCGCCGTCGCGGACGACGCGCTCCTGCGGGCCTTCCCGGACAACCCCTTCGTCCAGCGCTGGATCCCGATGGCACGGGAGCGCGTCGCCTTCCAGGGACTGCCGGCGCGGATCTGCTGGCTGGGGTACGGCGAGCGCGCCGAGGCCGGAGCCCTCCTCAACGACCTCGTCGCGCGCGGCGACATCAGCGCACCCGTCGTCATCGGCCGCGACCACCTGGACAGCGGCTCGGTCGCGTCGCCCTACCGCGAGACGGAGGCGATGCTCGACGGCTCCGACGCGATCGCCGACTGGCCGATCCTCAACGCGCTGCTCAACGTGGCGTCCGGCGCCGCATGGGTGGCCGTGCACCACGGTGGCGGCGTCGGGATGGGCAAGTCGATCCACACCGGCGCGCAGGTCGTCGCCGACGGCACCGCGGACGGCGCGCGCCGGCTGGAGCGGGTCCTGACCAACGACCCGGGCACCGGTGTCGTCCGGCACGCGGACGCCGGCTACGACATCGCGCGGGACGTGGCGCGCGAGCGCGGCATCGACATGCCGATGCTGTGAGCCTGCTGCTCCGCGGCATCCGCACCCTCGTCACGTGGGACGAGGAGCAGCCGACGCTGACCGACGCGGCACTGGTCGTCGAGGACGGTCACGTCGCCTGGACCGGGAGCGACGCCCAGGCGCCTGCCTGCGACGAGAGCCGCTACGTCACAGGCGGGTCGGTCGTCCCGGGCTTCGTCGACAGCCACACCCACCTGGTCTTCGGCGGCGACCGGACGGAGGAGTTCGAGGCCCGCCTCGCGGGTCGTCCCTACGTCGCGGGCGGCATCCGCACCACGGTCGCCGCCACCCGCGCGGCGTCGACGGACGAGCTGCGGCACCGGGTCGAGCGGCTGGCCGCGGAGGCTCTCCGCTCCGGGACCACCACGCTCGAGGTGAAGAGCGGCTACGGGCTGACCGTCGCCGACGAGCGGCGGTGCCTGGAGCTCGCCGCCCGCGTCACCCCGCACCGCACGTTCCTCGGCGCGCACGTCGTCCCGCCGGAGACGGCACCGGCCGACTACGTCTCCCTGGTCGCCGGACCGATGCTCGACGCGGTCGCCGACGTCGCCACCGCGATCGACGCGTTCTGCGAGGAGGGCGCCTTCGACGCGGACCAGTGCCGCGAGGTGCTCACCGCCGGCCGGGCGCGCGGGCTCGCGGTGCACGTGCACGCCAACCAGCTCCGCCAGGGTCCCGGGGTACAGCTGGCGGCAGAGCTCGGCGCGCTGTCGGCGGACCACTGCACCCACCTGTCCGACGCGGACGTGGCCGCGTTGCGCGACGCCGGCGTCGTTGCCGTTCTCGTCCCGGCAGCGGAGTTCTCGACCGCATCGCCGTACGCCCCTGCTCGGCGCCTGATCGACGCCGGTGTGACGGTGGCCCTCGCGACGGACTGCAACCCGGGCACGTCGTTCACGACCTCGATGCCGTTCGTCGTGGCGCTGGGCTGCCGCGAGCTCGGGATGACGCCGCTCGAGGCGCTGCGTGCTGCGACCCTCGGTGGCGCCGCCGCGTTGGGCGCCGACACCGGGCACCTGCGGGTCGGTGCGCGGGCCGACCTGGTGGTGCTCGACGCGCCGTCACCGACCTGGCTCGCCTACCGCCCGGGCGTCGACCTGGTGCGCACCGTGCTGCGCGGCGGGAAGGTGGTCCGGTGACCGAGGACCCGGACTGGCCGCGCGCGTCCTCGCTGCTCGTGCCTGCCGGCAGCGCGCGCGTCGGGCTGGTCGGCGTACCCCTGTCGCGCAGCTCGATCTCGCCGTCGTCGGCGCACCTGACGCCGGCGGCGGTACGACAGGCCCTCGCGCGGTTCCCCACCTGGCACGCCGGGCTCGACGTGGACCTGCCTGCGATCGCCGACCTCGGGGACCTGGACGTGGCGGACCTCGCCGGCAGCGAGGCGGTCGACACCACCGCGCGCCTGCTGCGCGACCTGCCCGCGCACGACCTGCTGCTGCTCGTCGGCGGCGACAACCTCGTGACCTGGCCGGCGGTGCTGGCACGTCCGGGGCGCGTCGGCGTGCTCACCCTGGACGCGCACCACGACGTCCGCGGCTTCCACGCCGGGCCGACCAACGGGACGCCCGTCCGCGGGCTGGTCGAGGCGGGCGTGGGTGCGGTCACCCAGGTGGGCATCGGCGACCTGACCAACTCCCGCGCGCACCGCCGGTGGTGCGACGAGCACGGCATCCGCGTCGTGCCGCTCGAGGCCTGCCGCGGCCGGGTCGGCGAGGTCGTGCGCGCCGAGCTCGACCGGCTGGCAGCGAGCTGCGACGTCCTGCACGTCGACCTCGATGTGGACGTGGTCGACCGGTCCTTCGCGCCGGGCTGCCCCGGCGCGCGGCCCGGTGGCCTGCTGCCGCACGAGCTGCTGGAGGCGGCGGTGGAGGCCGGGCGGCACCCGGCGGTGCGCGCCGTCGACGTGGTGGAGGTGGACGCCGCCGCGGACGTCAACGGCGCGACCGTGCAGCTGGCGGCGATGTGCCTGCTGTCCGCCGCAGCGGGTCACGCGTCCCGCTGATCCACTGCGGGACCTCTGCGGCCTGGAGCAGGCTGTCGTTCACCGCGGGCACGATGCCGTCGCGGTCCACGACCAGGTCTGGGACACTCCGCCCGTGATGCCTCCACTCGGCGAGCAGTTCGCGCTCGCGGTCGCCGCCAAGGACCACGACGCGCTGCGCCGGCTCCTCCACCCCGAGCTCGACTTCCGCGCGATGACCCCTGGCCGGGTCTGGGACGCCGCCGGACCGGAGGACGTTCTCGGCGCGCTCCGGGTCTGGTTCGGCGAGGACGACCGCATCGAGGCGCTGGAGGCGCTCGAGACCGACGCCTTCGCCGACCGTGAGCGCGTGGGCTACCGGCTGCGGGTGAGCAACGCCGACGGACCGCACCTGGTGGAGCAGCAGGCCTACCTCTCCCCGCGGGACGGCCGGATCGGCTGGCTGCGCATCATGTGCGCCGGCTACCGACCGGTCGACTGACCTCCCGGCACGAGCACGCGCCAGCGCCGCGTGCGCAGCGCGCTCTCCCAGACGCCCGCCGAGTAGGCGAGGTCGTCCGCTGTCCCGACCACCGCCCGAGCCGGCAGCCCCCGCACCGGCCCGGAGCGCCACGGGGAGCCGGCAACGTAGGCCACGCCCAGCAGCGGGCCCAGCCGCCTCGCGCGACGGCTGACTGCCAGTGCCGCCAGGGTCAGCGGCAGGGCCGGGCGCACGGCGTAGCGACCGGTCGCCGTGAACGCCGACCACTGCCCCGCCGCGGTGAGCCGCCGTGCCTCTGCCGGGGGCAGGGACGGCAGCCGGCGCGGAGCAGCGACGACCTGCGCTGCGGCGGCCAGGCCGCCGGCGACGGGGTGCACGAGCGCAGCAGCCCAGGGCAGTGCCGACCGGCGTGTCAGGCGCAGGTGGCGCAACCGCCCCGGGTGCGTGGCGTCCAGCGCTCCGGCGGAGCCGCCGTAGTCGCGGCGACGACGCAGCGCGGCGCGCAGCGAGGTGCGCGGTGCGTGGTGCACGACCACGTCGGGGTCGTAGCGGACGACGCCGTGCTCCGACAGCCGCCAGACAAGGTCGACGTCCTCACCGACGTGCAGTCGCTCGTCGAAACCGCCTGCTGCGTCGAACGCCTTGCGCCGGACGACGAGCACCGTGCTCGGGACGTACGGCACGACAGCCCCGGGCCGGACCTCCCCGGCGGCCGGCCCCAGGTCGAGCGCGCAGAGCTGCTGCTCCAGGACGCCCACCAGTCCGGACACGCCATCGGAGACGATCCTGGGCGCGACCGCCACGACCCGCTCGTCCGCGAAGAACCCGGTCAGCCGCTCGAGCGCACCCGCCGGCAGGAGCACGCCGGTGTCGACGAAGGCGATGAGCGCGGTCGTCGCCTGCGCGGCGCCGAGGTTGCGCGTGGCCGCAGGACCGCGCGGCGGCTCCCCCTCGTCCGGGACCACCAGGACGGGCACGCCGCCGGGAACGCTGCCCCGGACCCGGTCGACGCCCGCGGGGCCCCGGGCCGGCACCACGACGGTCAGCTCGGTGAGCCGAGGCGGTCCCGGCGGGAGCAGCAGCATCCCGGCGTCGAGCAGCCGCCGTCGCAGGGCGTCGACGCCGGGGTGCGCCCGCCCCTCGAGCAGCGCGTCGAGGGCGTCGGCGCCGGCATCGCTCAGGCGCAGGACCCGGTTGGTCCCGACGAGCAGCTGCCGCGCGGGACGCCGCACCCCGGGGGCGAGCAGGGTCAC
Source organism: Frankiales bacterium (assembly GCA_004299215.1). GTDB lineage: Bacteria > Actinomycetota > Actinomycetes > Mycobacteriales > SCTD01 > SCTD01. The sequence continues at coordinate 5,145 of SCTD01000429.1, forward strand.
CCGGTGAAGCCGCCGTCGACGGCGAGCGACGTGCCGGTGACGCCGGACGCGTCCGTCGACACCAGCCAGCGCACTGCCGCGGCGACCTCCTCGGGGCGCAGCAGCCGACCGGTGCGCGAGTGCCGTGCGAAGTCACCGGACGACGCGAGCCCGTAGACCGCCGCGGACGCGGCCAGCATGGCCGTGTCGGTGCTGCCCGGCAGGACGCAGTTGGCGGTGACGCCGGAGTCGGACAGGTCCGTGGCGAGGCTCCGCACGAAGCCGAGGGCGGCGTGCTTGGCGGCGGAGTACGACGCGAGCAGCGGCAGGCCGGTCGTCCCGGCGGCGCTGACCACCGCGACGAACCGTCCTCGGCTGCCGGCCTCGATGAGCGACGGCACGACGGACCGGGCGAGCCCCACGACCCCGCGGTAGTTGACGGCGAGGTCGCGCTCGATCACCTGGTCGGGCAGTGTCCACGCCGGTCCGCTGCCCCCGAGCACGCCGGCGTTGGCGACTGCCGCCTCCACCGGACCGAGCGCGGCCGCGGCGGACACAAGCCGCTCCAGGTCTGCCGCGACCCGCACGTCACAGACCTGCGTGACGACGGGGACGCCCAGGTCCCGGCACCGGTCCGCGAGCGCGTCGAGATCGGCCTGGCAGCCCAGCGCGTAGCCGAGCGCGGGATCGTCGGTGCAGACGTCGCCGAGCGCGAGCGCCCACCCGTCGTCGGCGAGCGCGCGGGCGATCGCGGCGCCGATGCCGCGCGCCGCTCCGGTGACGACGGCGACCCGCGTCACCGGCCCAGCCGCCCGTCGCCGTCGACGTGCCAGCCGAGCACGGCACCGCGCAGCCGGTCGCCCAGCTCGGCCAGCAGCCGGTCGCCCTCGGTTCCGGTCGCGCCGCTCGGGTCCCCCAGGACGCCGTTCGGGGAGACCACGGCGACGCCGCCCGCCCGCAACGCCGGCATGAGGGAGCTCACCGGCTCGGTGCGACCGGCGACTCGCTCTGATCGGACCCGAGAAGGGCTGAGGGACAGCAGGATCGAGGTCTCCGTCCGTCCAGCGTGGCCGTCGGCGCCGGCGACCGCGCACGGCCACCACGCGGCGTCACGGCCCTCCTCGCGCAGCTGCCGTACGGCACCGACGACGGCAGCTGCGTTGCCGCCGTGGCCGTTGACGAGCAGCAGTCGTGCCGCCCACCGGGAAGCCGACCGGCCGAGCTCCACCAGGAGCAGCTGCAGCGCCTCCGTGCCGATCGACACGGTGCCCGGGAAGCCCTCGTGCTCGCCGCTGGCGCCGTACGTCACGGCAGGTCCGACCACGACCCCGTCCAGACCCGAGACAGCCCCGGCGACGGCCGACGCGACGCAGCTGTCGACGTCGAACGGCAGGTGCGGGCCGTGCTGCTCGCAGGAGCCGAGCGGGACGACGAGGAGCAGATCGTCACGACCCGCGAGCTCGGGCCACGCCGCCCGGTCCAGCGTGGTCACCGCCCGGGCACGCCGAGACCGCGGGCGAAGCCCTCCGGCACGAGCACGTCGTCACGACTGAGCTCCTTGACCGACGAGTGGCCGAGCCCGAGCAGCGCCGAGTCGATGCCGTTGCGCAGCACGTCGAGCACGTTCTCGACACCGGCCTGACCGTCGGCCGCGAGACCCCAGAGGTAGGCGCGGCCGATCATCACCGCGCGGGCGCCGAGGGCGACGGCCTTGACCACGTCGCTGCCGCGGCGGATGCCGCCGTCGAGCAGCACCTCGACGTCGTCGCCGACGGCGTCGACGATCCCCGGCAGGGCGCGGATCGACGCGGGGGTGCCGTCCAGGTTGTTGCCGCCGTGGTTGGAGACCGAGATCGCCGAGGCGCCGATGTCGACGGCGCGCCGCGCGTCGTCGGTGCGCATGATGCCCTTGAGCATGAACGGCCCGCCCCACTGCTCGCGCAGCCACTGCAGATCCTCCCACGACGGCGGCGCGGTGCCCATCCACTCGCCGTAGGCGCCGAAGAAGGTCGGCGGCTCGCCACCGGGCGTCGCCATGTTCGGGACGGTCAGGTCGGGCCGGCGGCGCGCCCTGGCCCACTGCATCGCGTAGCGCGGGCGCGAGAGCACCTCGGGCGCGAACGTCACCATCGTCTTGAGGTCGACGGCGTCGGGGATGCTCGGGCTGCCCCAGTCGCGGCTGTGCACGAAGGACCAGTCGAGCGTCACGATCAAGCCGGCTGCGCCGGCGTTCCGCGCCCGCTCGACCCGCGCGAGGATCGCGTCGCGGCTGCCGCACCAGTAGACCTGGAAGAAGGTCTGCGGGTTGGCCGCGACGACCTCCTCGATCGGCTTGCTGGCGAAGGACGACAGCCCCATCCCGACACCGCGCGCGGCGGCGGCGCGGGCCACCGCGACCTCGCCGTCGGGGTGCACGGCCTGCACGCCGGTCGGCGAGATGAGCACCGGCATCGCGATCGACTGCCCCATGACGCTGGTCGACAGGTCGCGCTCGGCGGACAGCGCCGCCATGTGCGGAGCGAAGCCGAGCTCACCGAAGGCGTCGACGTTGTCCTTGAGCGTCAGGCCCTTCTCCGCGCCGGCGAGCAGCGCGAGGTAGACCGACTTCGGCAGCTGCTTCTGCGCGCGGCGCTGCGCCTCGGCGACGCTCTCGAACCAGGTCATGCGAACACCTCTCGGGAGACCGGGCTCTCGTCGCACGGCTTGTCGGGTCGGCGGAGCGACAGGGGCACCAGCACCGGCCCGCCCCGCACCCCGCCCTTGTGCGAGTGGTCGACGGTCGTGCGCGGCGCGGTGCCGGGCTCGACCTTCGACAGGGCCAGCTCGCCGAAGCCCTTCACGCACTCGGGGTCAGGGCCGTCGAGCGGCAGCCCGGTGAAGAACTTGGCGGCCATGCAGCCACCGCGGCAGGCGTCGTAGGCGTCGCAGCTCGCGCACGCGCCCCCGCTCTGCGGCTCGCGCAGCTCGAGGAACAGCGGGCTCTCCCGCCACACCTTCGCGAACCCGCCCTCGCTGCGCACGTTGCCGGCGTGGAACTGGTCGGCGATCGCGAACGGGCAGGCGTAGACGTCGCCCACCGGGTCGATCAGGCAGACGACCCGGCCGGCGCCGCAGAGGTTCAGGCCGGGCAGGGACTCGCCGTAGGCAGCCAGATGGAAGAACGAGTCGCCGGTGAGGACGTCCTCGCCGTTGGCGACCAGCCAGTCGTAGAGCTCGCGCTGCTGGTCGGCGGTCGGGTGCAGCTCGTCCCAGACGTCCGCTCCGCGACCGCTCGGGCGCAGCCGAGTCAGCCGCAGCTGCGCGCCGTAGCGGTCGGCGAGCGCCTTGAACTCGTCGAGCTGGCCGAGGTTCTGCCGGGTGCAGACGACGGAGAGCTTCGGGCGGACGCCGGCATCGTGCAGGTGGCCGAGCGCGCGGACCGCCGTGTCGTACGACCCGACTCCGCGCACCGCGTCGTTGACGTCGGCGGTGGCGCCGTCGAGGGAGATCTGGATGTCGACGTAGCTGTTGGCCGCGATGCGACGGGCGGCCTCCGCGTCGACCTTGATGCCGTTGGTGGAGAACTTCACGCCGACGTCGTGGGAGGTCGCGTAGTCGAGCAGCTCCCAGAAGTCGCTGCGCACGGTCGGCTCGCCCCCGCCGATGTTGACGTAGAAGACCTGCATCCGCTGCAGCTCGTCGATGACCGCCTTGCACTCGTCGGTCGACAGCTCGCGCGGGTCGCGCCGGCCGGAGCTCGACAGGCAGTGCGCGCAGGCGAGGTTGCAGGCGTAGGTCAGCTCCCACGTCAGGCAGATGGGGGCGTCGAGACCGAGCGCGAAGTGCTCGACGAGCGGGACGGCGGTCGTCATGCGGCGCGCTCCACCAGCAGGCCGGTGCGGAGCAGCCGGGACAGCGCCGCGTCGAAGGCCGGCAGGGACTCCGGCGCGACGCCGGCGCTCGCGCAGGCCTGCTGAGCGGTGTCGGAGGTGGCCAGCGCCTGCACGACGTCGAGCAGCCGGCGGTCCTTGAGGAAGGACAGGCGGCGGGTGCCGAAGCTGTAGAGCAGCGCGCCGAACGGCTCCGGGCGCACCGACACGTCGGGCGAGAGCTCGAGCGGCCGGTGGAGGACGGAGTCCGGCACTAGTAGACGCCGCACATGCCGTCGATGGAGACGTCCTCGACGAGGAGGTCCTCCTCGACCAGCGCGGGCTCGGTCTCGACGACCTCGGTGGTGGTGGTGTCGGTGTCGGTCATCGCATCTCCCCGGGTGTGGCCTGAGTCACGGACAATATCGGCACTCGGTGCCAATGGGAAGGGGTGCGAGAGGATCCGTCGCATGGGCAGCCCCGTCTCCGCCGGCCGACCGCCGGCCACGAGCCGCGCCGAGCTCGAGGTGGCGGCGCTCGAGCTGTTCCACCGGGACGGCTTCGACGGCACGACGGTCGACCGGATCGCCGAGGCGGCCGGGGTCTCCCGGCGCACCTTCTTCCGCTACTACGCGTCGAAGAACGACGTGGTCTGGGGCGACTTCGATGCCGGGCTGCGCGCCATGGAGGCGCGCCTGGCGCGGACGCCGGCCGACGTGCCCCTGCTGCAGGGGCACG
>SCTD01000042.1 GCA_004299215.1 Frankiales bacterium
CGCCGGTCGGACCCGGCTCGTGGCAGCCGTTCTGGATGCCGGGCGCCTCCTCCTCCTCGTCGCAGTAGCCGTCCTTGACCTCGGTGTCGACCGGGAAGGGCCGGATCGGCTCGTTCGGCGGCAGGCCACGGCAGGTCGGGCCGGCGTCCTCGCCGTACTCCGGCTCGTCGCCGGGCTGGTAGCCGCGCTGGTCGCGGGTGAACTCGAGGGTGATGTGGAGTCCCGGCTGGCCTCCGCCGAGGGTCTGGTTGCCGAGCTCGAGCTGCTGGTCCAGGGCCTTGAGCAGGCAGGGGTAGCCCGGGGCGTACTTCTCGTAGAGCCTCAGCGCCGGCAGGCTGTCGGCAGCGAGCCGGATGAGCCGGTCGTCGTTCTCCTCGAGGAACCTGCTCATCTCCTCGGCGAAGCCCGTGGTCGAGACGAGGAAGGCGTTGAGCTCGGCCTCCTGGTCGACCAGGCTCCGGTTGATCGCGGACAGGTTGTCGAGGAGCGAGATGACGTCCGCGCGTGACGCCTCGAGGTTGTCGGCCAGGTCGGCGACGCCGCGGAAGTTCTCGCCCAGCGCGGCGATCTCGGGGTTGAACTGCTTGAGGTAGGCGTCGACCAGCTCGAGGTTCTGGCCGAGCTGCTCGCCGCGGCCGCGCAGCGCGGTCGACAGCGCGTTGAGGGTCGTGCTCAGCTCGGCCGGCCTGAGGGTGCGCAGCAGCGGCAGCAGGTCGTTGAGCGCCTGCTCGGTCTCGCGGGCGACCGCGCTGCGGTCCTGGGAGATGACGTCGCCCTCCTCCAGCGGACCGGCTGAGGAGTCGTCGTCGAACTCGAGGGCCACGAACTTCTCGCCGAACAGCGTCTTGGGCAGCAGCTGCGCGCGGGTGTCCTTGGGGATGGTCCGCGCGGCCTCGGGCCGGAGCGCCAGCTCCAGTCGGGCGCCGGAGCCGTCCGTGCTGACCTTGCGGATCTCGCCGACCAGCAGGCCGCGGGCCTTGACGTCGCCGCCGGTGCTCAGCTGGTTGCCGGCGTTGCTGGCCTCGAGGGTCACCGTGACGACCGGGGTGAACGCCTTCTGGTAGAGCGCGGTCGACAGCCCGACGACTCCGGCCAGGACGGCGAGGAAGAGCAGCCCGGCGAGCTGCTGCTGCACGCGTCGTCGCCCGGTGACCAGCGGCGGGGCCATCCACCCTCCCTCCGAGAGGCGACAAGGATCGCATGAGTTGCGACGCCGTGTCGCAGATGTCCCGGGCGCTCAGCCGGGCGGCCGGACGCCGGGGCCGAGTGCGGCCAGCGCGGTCCGCGTGAAGTCGGTGAACTGCTCGACGCGCCAGCGCTCCGGGTCCACGAGCAGCAGCCGGGCGGCCCCCTCCGCGAGGGTGAAGACGGCGCGCGCGAACAGGTCCGGGTCGACCGGCGGCCCTCCCCGCCGGGGCAGCCCCCAGTCGAGCAGCCCGCGCAGGGTCCGCAGCATGACCCGGCGCTGCGCGTTCACCCGCTGCTCGAGCTCCGGCGGGGCGCCCTCGGGCGGGACCAGGATGATCCGCCAGGTGTCGGGGTCCGCCGAGACCGTCTGCAGGTAGGCCGTGATGCCCTGCAGCAGCAGGTCGTCGGGGTCGACGTCGTCGCCGGGGCCGGGGATCGCCGGGAAGACCCGCGCGAGCCCGGCCAGCGCCCGCTCCTCACCGCGCGCGAAGAGCGCCGCCAGCATCGCGGTCCGGTCCTCGAAGACGCCGTAGACGACGGGCCGGGTCACGCCGCAGGCCTTGGCCACGCCGTCGACGGAGACCGCGTGGAAGCCGCGCTCCAGAGCAATCCGCTGCGCCGCGTCGAGCAGCTGCTCGCGGCGCTCGGCCGCGGGCAGCCGTGGGGCGTACGGCTTCTTCGCGGGAGTTGCGCTCGGCACGGCCGAAATGCTACACCTGTGTTGCTACATGTATGTAGCAATGAGGAGGACGTCATGCAGCAGGCCCCCCTTCCCGCGCGCACCGGCGTGCTCGTCGTCGGCACCGGCTTCGCCGGGCTCGGCACCGCGATCGCCCTGCTGGACCGCGGACGCACCGACGTCACGGTCATCGAGCGCGCGGACGACGTCGGCGGCACCTGGCGCGACAACGCCTACCCGGGCTGCGCCTGCGACGTCCCGAGCGCGCTCTACTGCTTCTCCTTCGCGCCCAACCCGGACTGGACCCGCGCCTTCTCGCCGCAGCCCGAGATCCACGCCTACCTGCGCCGGGTCGCCGCGGACCGGGGAGTGCTGCCGTACGTCCGCTTCGGCACCGAGCTGCTCGACGCCCGGTGGGACGGCGACTCGTCCACCTGGACCGTCGAGACCAGCCGCGGCACGGTCGTCGCCGACGTGCTGGTGCTCGGCACCGGCGGGCTGTCCGAGCCGAGCGTGCCCTCGCTGCCGGGCCTGGAGTCCTTCACCGGCACGACCTTCCACTCGGCGACCTGGGACGACGAGCACGACCTCACCGGTGAGCGAGTGGCCGTCATCGGCACCGGGGCGTCGGCGATCCAGTTCGTGCCGCACGTGCAGCAGCGGGCGGCGCGGTTGACGCTCTTCCAGCGCACCGCCCCCTGGGTGCTGCCGCGACGCGACCGAGCGATCGGCCGGCTCGAGCGCCGGCTCTACCGGCTGCTCCCCGCCGCCCAGAAGCTGAGCCGCGCCGGCATCTACGCCGGCCGCGAGTCGTGGCTGCTCGGCTTCACGGTGCAGCCCGCGGTCATGAAGCTGGCCGAGCGGCAGGCGCTCCGGC
>SCTD01000430.1 GCA_004299215.1 Frankiales bacterium
GCCAGGCCCTGGTGCAGGCCTGGCCGGTGCCGCCACCGCGAGCGGACGGGTCCACGACGAGCATCCGGATCACCGCCTCACCCGGGACGGACTGCTCGGCCCACTCCCCGCCGCGGGTCGCCACGGTGACCGCGCCGACCAGCCGGCCCTGCTGCTCGGCGACCAGGACGGTGGCGGACCGCACGCGGGAGGCGACGTCGCGCAGCGCGGGCACGTAGTCCGGGGTGGTGAAGCCGTCGGCCGCGTAGACCGACGCGGTCAGCTCGCCGACCTGGTCCAGCTGGTCCGGGCGGATCTCGGCGATGGTGAGCGACGGCACCCCGTGATCGTGCCGGACCCCGGGTAGGACCGCCGCGACGGGGGGACCGAGCAGGCATGTTCCTCTTCTTCTCGAACCGCCTGGGCTGCCTGCCGAGCCTGCTCCTGTCGCTCGGCGTGACGCTGCTGCTGCTCCTGCTGCTGGGCGTCCTCTAGCCGGCCACGGCCCGGAGCAGCACGGCCGCGCCGCCCGCCCCGGCCAGGGCGAGCGTCGCCCGGCGCGCCCCCTGCTCGCTGAGCCGGCGGGCCAGCGGGATCCCGAGCAGGCTGCCCGCGACGAGCCCGGCGGCGCAGGCGGCCAGCAGCCCCGCACCGGTCGACGGGAGCCCGAGCGAGGCCAGCGCCACGCAGTTCAGCCCGAGGAAGAACGCCTGCAGGCTGGCCCGGGCGACGTCCGCGCGCCACTGCGCGTTCGTCGCCCAGAGCGCCACGACCGGACCGGCCACCCCGGCCGCCACGTTCCCCGCGGCGCCGAGCACGCCGGCGACCGCCGCCCCGGCCGGACCGCGCGCGGCCGACCAGCGGGCCCCGCTCACCAGCAGCAGCACCCCGACGACGACGACCGCCCCGGCCGCCGCCTCGGCCGGCCGGGTCGGCAGCCGTCGCACGGCCAGCGCCAGCAGCGGGGTCGCCAGCGCCGCCGGCACCAGCAGCTGCAGCGTCCGGAGCAGGTCGACAGACCGCCAGAGCCGGCAGAGCAGGGCGAGGTTCAGGAGCAGGGAGAGCAGGACCGCCAGCCGTACGCCGTCCTGCGGACCCAGCGCCGCGACCAGCAGCGGGCCGCACACCAGCACGAAGCCGATGCCGCTGACCGACTGCGCCAGCGCTCCGACCGTCACCGCCAGCAGGACGGCGGCCGTCAGCACGCCAGCCGCAGCGCCTCGACCTCGGCCCGGACCGGGCAGCCGACCAGGTGGTCGTTCACCAGGCCGCACGCCTGGAGCAGCGAGTAGACCGTCGTGGGTCCGACGAACACGAAGCCCGCCTTCTTCAGCGCCCTGGCGAGGTCCGTGCTGGTGGGCGTGGACGCCGGGACGTCCTGCCACCGGTCGTACGCCGGGGACGGCACCTGCGCGCGGGACCACAGCAGCTCGGGCAGCCCGCCGGACTCGCGCAGCGCGATCGTGGCCGCGGCGTTGCGCAGCACCGCGCGCAGCTTCGGGCCGGACCGGATCAGCCCGACGTCCGCCATCAGCGGCTCGACGTCGACGGACAGGACCGCGTCCGGGTCGAAGCCGGCGAAGGCGCTCCGCAGCGCCTCGCGCTTGCGCAGCACCGTGATCCAGGACAGGCCGGCCTGGAAGCCCTCCAGGCAGACCTTCTCGAACAGCGCCTGCTCCGACCGCTGCGGCCGGCCCCACTCGGTGTCGTGGTAGCGCTCGTAGAGCGGGTCACCCTCCCCGAAGCACCGCCTCCCCTCGACGATCGTCGTCATCTCGTGGCTCCCATCGCGTGTCGCGCAACCACAGGACGAAGATCGTCGCGGGGGGGACTAGAGGGTCTGGGACAGGGCCTTGATGGGCATCTGCAGGTCCTGCAGCATGTCGAGGTCCTCGGTGGCCGGCCGGCCGAGGGTGGTCAGGTAGTTGCCGACGATGACGGCGTTGATGCCGCCGAGCATGCCGTCCCTGGCCAGGTCGCCGAGGGTGATCTCGCGGCCGCCGGCGAAGCGCAGGATGGTGCGCGGCAGCGCGAGCCGGAAGACCGCGATGGCGCGCAGCGCGTCGTTGGCATCCATCACCGGCAGGTCGCCGAAGGGGGTGCCGGGACGCGGGTTGAGGAAGTTCAGCGGCACCTCGTCCGGCTCGAGCGAGGCGAGCTGCGCCGCGAACTCCGCGCGCTGCTCGAGCGTCTCGCCCATGCCGAGGATCCCGCCGCAGCAGACCTCCATGCCGGCGTCACGGACCATCCGCAGGGTCTCCCAGCGCTCCTCCCAGGTGTGGGTGGTGACGACCTTCGGGAAGTGGGAGCGGGCGGTCTCGAGGTTGTGGTTGTAGCGGTGCACGCCGATGGCCGTGAGCCGGTCGACCTGCTCCTGGGTGAGCATGCCGAGCGAGCAGGCGACCTGGATGTCGACGGCCTCGCGGATCGCCGCGACGCCCGCCTCGACCTGGGCCATCAGCTTCTCGTCCGGTCCTCGTACGGCCGCGACGATGCAGAACTCCGTCGCTCCGGTGGCGGCGGTCTCGACCGCGGCCTTGACCAGCGACGGGATGTCGAGCCACGCAGCGCGGACGGGAGAGGGGAACAGGCCGGACTGCGAGCAGAAGTGGCAGTCCTCCGGGCAGCCGCCGGTCTTGAGGCTGATGATGCCCTCGACCTCCACCTCGGGGCCGCAGTGCCGCATGCGCACCTCGTGGGCCAGCTGCAGCAGGTCCGGCAGCCGCTCGTCGGGCAGCTCCAGGCACGCCAGCGCCTGCTCCTGCGAGAGCCCCACGCCCCGCTCCAGCACCTGCTCGCGGACGGTCTCCAGGATGTCGATCATCAGCTCGGTCACGAGCGGAGAGTCTGCCAGGCCGCGAGGTGACGACCGCCCCGGGGGACCGTCACGCACTCGTCGTACGGACGACACCGCCCGTTCGTCCCGATCGGGCAACCTCTGGTCATCGCGGTGCGTCGTACCGGCGGCAGGCGACCCAGCGACACCCAGGAGGCAGGCGTGATGGATCTCGGCATCTGGCCGGACGAGGCGGCTTTCGTGGCCGACGACCACCGGCGGGCGGTCTCCGACGAGGTGGATCTCGGCGCGACCTGGCGGGTCGCGGGATCCAACGACGCCTGGCGGCTGGCGTGGCTCCGCGACACCGGCGAGCTCTACGCGTGCCGGGCCGACGGCTACGACGGCTCCTGCAGCGACGTGCACGTCCTCGCCGTCCTGCCGCGGGAGGCCGACCTCGACGCGGTGCTCTCCGGCTGGCGCGACGAGCGCACCGACCCGGACGGCCTGTCCTGGGTCCGCGACCGGGTCTCGCCGTTGCTGATGGCGGTCTAGCGAGCCTGCCTACGCTGGGTGGGTGTCCACCCTCGCCGACCTGGTCCGCTCCCGGACCGGCCTCGACGAGCAGGACGTCGACTGGTTGCACCGCCTGGTGGGCGAGTGGCAGCTGCTGGCCGACCTCTCCTTCTCGGACCTGGTCCTGCGCGTGCGGACCGTGGAGGGGTCCTGGCTGACCGTCGCCCACATGCGGCCGACGACCGGGCCCACGACCTGGCCCGAGGACCTGGTGGGCACCGAGGTGCCCGCCTCGGCGAGCCGCCGCTTCGAGCGGGCCGTGGCGAGTGGCCGGATCCTGCAGGAGGGGGAGGTCGACTGGGCTCCGCGGGCGCGGGTCCGCGCCGAGGTGGTGCCGGTCCGGCGGGGAGCGCGGACCGTCGCGGTGCTGACCCGCGAGTCGATGGCCGCGGCCGCCCGGATGCCGAGCGCGCTGGAGCTGACCTACCTGACGACGGCCGGTGAGCTGCTCCAGATGATCGGGGAGGGGCGCTTCCCGTTCGCGGGAGCGTTCCCGGACGCCGAGCACGCCCCGCGGGTGGGCGACGGCCTGGTGCGGCTGGACCGGACCGGGCACGTCGTCTACGCGAGCCCGAACGCGCTGTCGGCGTTCCGCCGGCTCGGGGTCACCGGCGACCTCCTCGGGGCGCACCTGGGTCACATGATCGCCCGGCTGACGGCCGCGCCCGGGATGCTCGACGAGCCACGTGGGTCGGCCGCCCTCGTCGCGGTGCTGCGCTTCGGTGAGCCGCGTGAGTCGGAGGTCGAGGCGCAGGGCGCGACCGTGCTGCTGCGCGCGCTGCCGCTGGCCCCCGGCGGCGAGCCGCGGGGTGCGCTCGTGCTGATCCGCGACGTGACCGAGCTGCGCCGTCGCGATCGGCAGATCCTCGGCAAGGACGCCACGATCCGCGAGATCCACCACCGGGTGAAGAACAACCTGCAGACCGTGGCGGCCCTGCTCCGGCTGCAGGCGCGCCGGGTCGACTCGCCACAGGCGCGGGCCGCGCTGGAGGAGTCGGTGCGCCGGGTCGCCTCGATCGCGCTGGTGCACGAGACGCTGTCGCAGACGCTCGAGGGCGACGTGCCCTTCGACGACGTCGCGGACCGCGTCCTGGCGATGTGCGCCGAGGTCGCCGCGCCCGAGGCCGAGGTCTCCGTCGGACGTACGGGATCGTTCGGAGAGCTCCCGGCCGCGGTGGCGACGGCGCTCGCGATGGTGCTCACCGAGCTGGTGCAGAACGCCGTGGAGCACGCCTACCCGGGGCCCGGCGTCGGACGGATCGACGTGCGCGCGCGGCGGGACGCCGCCGGTCTGCGGGTGCAGGTGGTCGACAACGGCGCCGGGCTGCCACCGGGCTTCGACCTGGACGCGTCGCCGCGGCTCGGGCTCCGCATCGTGCGCACGCTCGTGGAGGGGGAGCTGCAGGGTTCGCTCGCCCTGCTGCCGCACTCGGGCCCCGGCACGACCGCCGAGCTGCGGGTGCCCCTCGCCCGGACAGGGGAGTCGGGGTCAGGGGAGTCGGGGACTGCGCAGCCAGTCTGAGGTGCCGCGGTGGGCGACGAGCAGCTCGTCCTTCAGCGACTGCGGCAGCTCGCCGTCCTCGGCGAGCAGCACCCTGGCCAGGCGCAACCGGCCGGCCTGCAGGTCGAGCGCGCAGCTCATCATCTCGGTCTCGGGCGCGCCGGTCTCGACGGCACGTTGCAGCCGCCGCTCGGTCGCCTCGACGAGCTCGAGCGCATCGCGCCGAGCCAGGCTGATCGGCTCGGGGAGGGCGACGACCCGCTCGCGGGCAGGGCGTCGCCGGCGCAGGCCGAGCAGCGCGCCGAGTGACAGGGCGGCCACGGTCGAGACGCCGAGCGTGACCGCCGTCCCGGCGGCGAGCGCGCGCAAGGGCGACAGCCCGAGGGCGCTCGCCACCGCTGTCGCCAGCGCCAGCTCGACCGCAGCCCCAGCGAGCAGGGCCGTGACGAGCAGGCCGCTGCGCTCGTGCGTGTCGCGTTCCGGCTCAGTGTCCACCCCGTCACCTTTCGTTACCCGCTGTGTGCTATCCAACACGTTGAGTGATTCCCTGGTCCAGTCGAACCACCCAACGCTCACCCGAACGGACCACTGCAGGATGCCATCCGGAGCATCTTGGGCAGAAGCGACATCCTGGACGCGCGCGACTTGCCACGGTGGGGGCATGGAGGCCTCGATCGAGCTGCACGCGGCTCGGCTGCGCGACCGGTGGCTGCAGGCCGTGGACGAGCTGCACACCGAGGCGCAGCGGATCCGGACGGCGGACGTCGACGCCGCTGAGGTGATCGCCCTGCTGCACGTGCTGGAGGAGCGCGCGCACGACGCGTTCGCGCACTACCGCGACGCCGTGCTGGGGCGCTGACCCGCCGCTCAGCGGAGCAGCAGCGCGCCGATCGCGTCGATGCCCGGGTCCTGGGCGTTCGCGCCGGTGACCTGCCGGAAGGCGATCACGGCGAGGACGACCACCGCCACGAGCAGGACCAGGGCCAGCAGCCGGAAGCGCCAGACGGCGATCCACGCCGGCGACGCCTCACGGGCGACCACCGGCGGGGAGACCCAGCGCTCGCTCGGCACGACGGGAGGGGTGCCGGTCAGGCCGTGCGGATGCCGGCGCGGGCGCCCTGCCGCTTGAGCGCACGCCGCTCGTCCTCGCTGGTGCCGCCCCAGACGCCGGCGTCCTGTCCGGTCTCCAGCGCCCACGTCAGGCACGGCTCGACCGCTGGGCAGCGTCGGCAGACGACCTTGGCCTGCTCGACCTGGGTGGCAGCGGGCCCGGTCGTCCCGATCGGGAAGAACAGCTCCGGGTCCTCGTCACGGCAGAGCGCGTGGTGGCGCCAGTCCATGCGTCCAACTCCTCTGGGTCTGCGACTGCGCGGGCTCGCACGTCAACCGCGATGACGTCCACCCTTGCACCGCCGATGCAACGGTGGCAAGCGTTGACCGAACGTGATTCGGTCTGGCGAGTGTCACCTTCGTCACGTCGGCGTCCGGGCACGCGGTTCCCCGCCTCGTTCCCCGCCCCGGCGGCGTCAACCGCGGAGCTACACGAGCACCTCGAGGGCGTCCGGCACCGCGCGGAAGACCACGTCGGTCCGGTCGCCCAGGTCGTCCCCGTCGACCTGCAGGGCCAGCGGCGCGTCCGCGACGAGGCGGAAGCCGGGGGAGTCGTGCAGGGCCAGCACCGCGCGGCCGCGCGGGCGCGGCCGGCTGGAGAGGATCTGCCGGAGGTGACGCAGCGTGCTGATCGCCCCCAGCGAGCGCAGGCCGAACAGGTCGAGCCCGAGGTCGAACGACGCGTCCGGGCACGGGCGCACCGGCCGCGGACCGAGGTAGGTCCACGGGTCGCTGTTGCAGACCAGCGCCAGGCCGACGCGCTCGGGCTCGTGCCCGTCGGCGTGGACGGTGATCGCCGGGTCCTTGCCGCGGGCGTGCAGGAAGAAGTGCTGCACGCCCTGTCGTACGAACAGCGACGGCGTGGCGCGGCGGCCGTCCGCCCGCTTGTGCTCCACCCGGCGCACGACCTCCGCGTCGAGCCCCAGGCCCGCGCAGAAGGTGAACCAGCGGTCGTCTGCCTGGCCGAGGCCGACTGATCGGCGCCGGTTCAGCTGCAGCGCCTCGAGCAGCTGGCTCGTGGCGTCCACGGGGGACGACGGCAGGCCGAGGGCCCGGGCGAAGACGTTGGCGTTGCCGCCGGGGACGACGGCGAGGGCCGGCTGACCCGGCACCGGACCGGCCGCCAGCAGGCCGTTCACGACCTCGTTGACGGTGCCGTCGCCGCCGAGCGCGACGACCACGTCGAGGCCGTCCACGACCGCCTGCCGCGCCAGCGACGTGGCGTGCCCGCGGGCCTGCGTCTGGACGACGTCGAGCTTGGTCTCGCTGGCCAGAGCGTGCGCCAGCACGTCGCGCATGCGCTCCGTCGTGGCCGTGGCCTTCGGGTTGACCACCAGGAGCGCTCGCATCTCCCCAGGGTAGCCAGCGCTAGCGTGCGCACCCGTGAGCACGCCCCTGCGCCGCGCGGCCCTCCTCGTCGGTCTGGAGGGCGGCGTGCTGGTCCTGCTCGGCGCCGGCTACGGCGTCGCGGGCGTCGTGGCCGAGCCGTTCGACCGGCTGGCGACGATCCTGGAGGCGCTCCTCACCGTCGTCGTCGGGGCGGGACTGCTGCTGGTCGCGCGCGCGCTCGCCGCCGCCCGTCGTTGGGCCATGGCGCCGGCCGTGCTCGCGCAGCTGCTCGCGCTCCCGGTCGGCGTCGGCCTGGTCCAGGGCGAGGTCTGGTACGCCGCCGCTCCCGTGCTGCTGCTCGCGATCGCGGTCCTGGCCCACCTGGCGGCGCCGTCAGCGCGCGCTGCCTTCGAGTGACTACTCCTCGACGAGCAGGCGGGTCCGCAGCTGCGCCAGCGTGCGGGCGAGCAGCCGCGAGACGTGCATCTGGCTGATGCCGAGCTCCGCGGCGATCTGCGACTGCGTCATGTTGCCGAAGAAGCGCAGCATCAGGATCTTCTTCTCGCGCGCCGGGAGCTGCTCGAGCAGCGGCTTGAGCGACTCGCGGTACTCCACGCCCTCGAGCGCGTCGTCCATCATCCCGAGCGAGTCGGCCACGGCGGGGGAGTCGTCGTCGCCGCCGTCGGGGGCGTCCAGGCTCACCGCCGAGTAGGCGTTCGCGGACTCCAGGCCCTCGAGGATCTCCTCCTCGGTCATCCCGAGGTGCTGGGCCAGCTCGGCGACCGTGGGAGAGCGGCCGTTGCGCTGCGACAGCTCGCTGGTGGCCTTGGTCAGGCTGAGCTTGAGCTCCTGCAGCCGGCGCGGGACCCGGATCGCCCAGCCCTTGTCGCGGAAGTGCCGCTTGATCTCGCCGACGATCGTGGGCGTGGCGTACGTCGAGAACTCGACGCCGCGCTCCAGGTCGAACCGGTCCACCGACTTGATCAACCCGATGGTGGCGACCTGCACGAGGTCGTCCAGCGGCTCGCCGCGGTTGCGGAAGCGCCGGGCGAGGTACTCGACCAGCGGGAGGTGGGCCTCGACGAGCTCCTCGCGCAGCCGGACGCGCGCCGGGTCGTCCTCCGGCATCGCGGCGAGCCGCTCGAACATCTCGCGGGCGCGCGCGCGGTCGGCCGCCGTGCGCTCGGCCCGCAGCGTCAGCGGGACGGCCTCCACGTCGGAGGCGGTCGCGTCCAGGTCCGGCAGCGTCTCGGTCTCGGTCTCGGTCTCGGGCGAGTCGGCCTGGGCCGGCGCGGCGACGTCGTCGACGCCGGTGGCGTCGCTCACGACCGCGGCCCCAGGTCCTCGGCCTTGCGCTTGCGCAGCACCAGCGTGACGCGGTTCTCCGCGTCGACCGAGCTGTCGACCTCGCCGGCCAGGGCGGTGAGCACGGTCCAGGCGAAGGTGTCGCGGGACGGCTCCTGGCCGTCGAGCGTCAGGACGCTGACGGCGACGTCGATGGCGTCCTCGGTGAGCTCGAAGCGGCACTCCAGGTCGGCCCCTCCCATCGCCTGGGTGAGCAGCATCGCGCAGGCCTCGTCGACCGCGATGCGCAGGTCCTCGAT
>SCTD01000431.1 GCA_004299215.1 Frankiales bacterium
TCCAGTTCGACGGCTTCATCTACCCGGCGTACGACCAGATCGTCAGCCAGCTGGCCAAGATCCATGCGCGGAGCAAGGGCACCGTGAAGATGCCGGTGACGATCCGCGTCCCGTTCGGAGGCGGGATCGGGGCGGTCGAGCACCACAGCGAGAGCCCCGAGGCGTACTTCGCGCACACCGCAGGACTGAAGGTCGTCTCCTGCTCCAACCCCGTCGATGCGCACTTCATGATCCAGCAGGCGATCGCCAGCGACGACCCGGTGCTGTTCTTCGAGCCCAAGCGGCGCTACTGGGAGAAGGCCGAGGTGGACACCGCCATGACGCCCGACCCGCTGTGGCAGGCGCGGGTCGTCCGCGAGGGCACCGACGCCACGCTCATCGCGTACGGCCCGATGGTCAAGACGTGCATGGACGCCGCGACCGCGGCGGAGGAGGACGGGCGGTCGCTCGAGGTCGTCGACCTCAGGTCGCTGTCCCCGCTGGACTTCCCGACGGTGATCGCGTCCGTCCGTCGCACCCGCCGCGCGGTCGTGGTGCACGAGGCGCCGTCGTTCGTCGGGCTCGGCTCCGAGATCGCGGCGCGGCTGTCCGAGGAGCTCTACTACGAGATGGAGGCCCCGGTGCTGCGCGTCACCGGCTTCGACACCCCCTACCCGCCGTCGCGGGTGGAGGAGGAGTACCTGCCGGACCTCGACCGGGTCCTGCACGCCGTCGACCGATCGCTGGGGTACTGAGGATGTCGCGGCTGAAGCAGTTCAAGCTGCCGGACCTCGGTGAGGGGCTGACCGAGGGCGAGATCCTGCAGTGGATGGTCGCCGTCGGCGACGAGGTGAAGCTCAACCAGGTCATCGTCGAGGTGGAGACCGCCAAGGCGGCGGTCGAGGTGCCGTCGCCGTTCGCCGGGGTCGTGACCGAGATCCACCACGCCGCCGGGGAGACCGTCGACGTCGGGTCGCCCATCATCACGTTCGACACCGACCCGTCCGCGGGACCGCTCGACCCGGTGCCGACCGCGGACCCCACCGACAAGACGCCGAACGAGCTGGCCGGCGAGGACATGGTGCCGCGCCCGCCGGCCGACGAGTCCGGCCCGCAGGGCGCGCTCATCGGCGAGGTGGGACCGAGTGGTCGTACGGCCACCCTCGTCGGCTACGGGCCCAGGTCGGTGACAGCCAAGCGCCGTCCGCGCAGCGACGTGCCGCCCGCGGCAGCACCGGCGGTCGCACCGAAGCGGGTGTCGGCGGCGCAGGTCGGCGAGACCGCCGCGACGCGTGCCGGCGGGGTGTCGGTGCTCGCGAAGCCGCCGGTCCGCAAGCTGGCCAAGGAGCTGGGCGTCGACCTGGCGCTGCTCAAGGGAACCGGTCCGGGTGGGACGGTCACGCGGGCCGACGTGGAGGGGGCATCGGTCGGGTCCGTCGCGGAATCGGCTGCGCCGCAGGCTGTCTCGTCGTACGACCCGGCGACGCGCGAGCGGCGGATCGCGATCAAGGGCGTGCGCAAGCTGACCGCGGCGGCGATGGTGGAGAGCGCCTTCACGGCGCCGCACGTCACGGAGTTCATCACCCTCGACATGACGCCGACGATGGAGCTCCGCGCGCGGGTGCAGGCGATGCCGGAGTTCCGGGACGTCAAGGTGACGCCGCTGCTGTTCGTCGCGAAGGCGCTGCTGCTCGCGATCGCCCGCCACCCCGAGGTC
>SCTD01000432.1 GCA_004299215.1 Frankiales bacterium
CGACGCCGACGGGAAGCCCGGCCTGGTCGGCCCAGGGGCGTACGGCCTCGCGGTCCTCGTCGAGCGCGACCGTCACGACGTCGAGCCCCTCGTCGCGCAGCTCGTCGGCGAGCGCCTTCCACGCCGGCAGCTCGTAGCGGCAGCCGCACCAGGTGGACCACGCGACGACAGCGGTCTTGCGGCCCGAGCCGGTCACCGCGACCGGTCGCCCGTCCACGTCGTCGAGGGTCAGGGACGGCGCCACGTCGCCCACGGACACCGCGGCGCCGGCGGGCTCGCCGAGCACCGCGACGACCCGGTCGTCGAGAACCTCGACGGCGAGCGGCCGCTGCAGCACCTCGGCCAGCCGGCCCAGTGGCACCCCCGCCGGGTCGAGCCGCGCCGGGACGCACACCTCACCGCGGCAGAGCCCGTGCGGCTTGGGCTCCCAGCCGGTCGCGGCGAGCACCGCCGCGGCGGTCAGGGTGAGGTCCTCCCCGACGGGCACGGTCGTCGTCCGGTCGCCGTCGACCAGGGTCAGCTCCACGCGCGGACCCTACCGCGCCAACTGGAACCTGTTCTAGGTCCGCGCGCGACGCCGGCGTACGAGCAGCAGCCCGACGCCGAGCAGCGCGACCAGCGCGGGCCACACCTCGGCGCCGGTGGCCGGCAGCCGGCCCGTCGCCGGCCGTGCCGGCGGGGGCGTCGCCAGGCGCGCCGGGTTCGTCCACGACCACGAGTTCTTGGCGAGCTCGTACGCCGTGAACGTGATGGCGTAGTCGTTGAGCCCGAAGGGGTGGTCGAACTCGTCGGTCGGGAACGGCAGGAACGAGCCGAGGATCCGGATGCGCCCCTTGCCGACGGTGAGCTCGCCGTAGGTGACGTTGCCGCTGCTGGAGTCGCCGACGGTGCCGACGGTGCGACCGCCGGCCTCCTCCCACGCCGCCTGGGTGACGCCGTGCTGCGGCAGGGTGGCGGCGTCACCGCCGTTCTCGTCCTGGATGGCGTAGCCGGTCGGCACCGGCTCGGTCGTCTGCCGGCGCCGGTCGGGCCCCTCGGCGGAGCCGGGCAGGTCCACGTTCCTCGCCAGCGGGTCGTCGTACGTGGATGCCCCGTCGGGACCGGTGAAGGACACCGAGCCGGCGTAGACCGGCTCGCTCTCGATGGCGTCCGGATCGACGATCCCCATGGCGCCGAGCGCGTTGACGGCGTCGTCGGTGAGCACGACGTTGCCGCCGGACTCGGCGAACGCCCGAAGCGCCCGCGCCGTACGCGGATCCGTCACGGTGCGGTCCGCCGCGATGACCGTGTCGTAGGTGCGCAGGTTGTTGCGACCGGCGGCGACGTCCGCCGCAGGGACGGCGGTGAGCTGGCCCGCGGCGACGTGCGGCCTCAGCTCCTCGAAGAAGTCGAGGTTGCTCACGTCGTACGGCCGCTGTCCCGGGTCGGGCCAGGCGCGCCCGCGGGTGAAGCTGATGTCGGCGGCGACCAGTGCGGCGCCCGGGCCGAAGACGCGGAAGCGGTACCGCCCGGGAACCAGGTCGTTGGCGTCGACCTGCATGCCGCTCTGCAGGTAGACCGGGGACTGGTTGTAGTCCTGGTTGACCGTCGTCCACTGGGAGCCACCGGGCTCGGGCTCCTCGGCGCTGAAGCGGTCGACGGCGATGCCGAGGACGGCACCCGGTCCGACGCCCTGCACGTTGGAGAACGTCGCCTTGGCGACGATCCCGCCGTTCTGCACGCCCTGCCTGGGACCGTCGACGTCGAACTCGAAGGTCGCATCGGCGGTCGGCTGCTTGACCAGCTGGGTGCTGATCGGCTCCTGCACGGGCAGGTTGCTGGTGGGTGCGGGAGCAGCTCTTCCCTTGTGCACCAGGCGCTTCGGCTGGGTCAGGTAGGCGGCCCTGCCGGTGAAGCGGAACCGCTGGTCCTCCGGCTGCAGCGTGTAGTTGAGCATCGCGTAGATCAGCGACTTGTTGCCGTCGACGTGGAGCTGCTCGGCGCTCTGCACGAAGCACTTGCCGATGCCGCAGTTGGACAGGTGCGACAGGCTCATCTCGTTGTCGATGAAGTCGGCGTTCAGCCCGATGTCGCTGTCCGCCCAGTTCCCGATGGCCCCGGTGACCGTGTAGGCGATGGTGTCCCAGATGGTCCCGTACTGCACGCCGTAGACCCGCGGCGTCGGGTCGCAGCCGGTCGTCGGGTCGGTGACGGTGCCGCCGGTGCCGGGCGGCACGCAGGCCTCCGGCGCGTCGTTCGGCTTGATGAGCGGGTTCCAGGCGAGCCGGGTCTCGGCGTCCTGGTAGGCGCCCTGCGTGAACTGCAGCATCCGCTGGTTCTTGCCGTACGGCCGCTGGCTCGCACCGAGGAGCGTGAACGAGAACGCCCGGTCGATGAGCTGGCCGTGCAGGTCGACCCCGCCGGCCCAGGTCGGCGAGATCGCCTTCAGCACCTTGGCGAACGTCGCGGTCTCCGGCTCGCTGGCGGGGGTGAAGGGCCGGAAGGTGTAGCCCTTCTCGGGCCAGTCGCGGTTCAGGTCGACGCCGTTGCCGTTGTAGCGCTGGTAGGAGATCCCGCCGAGGCTGGTGTCCCCGCGCCGCCAGCCGTCCGGGTTGTTCATGGCGAACCACACCGACGACTTCTTGAGCACCTCGCCGGCCGGCAGCGACGAGTCGAGCGTCTCCATCACCGGCTGCTCCGGCGTCTCCGCCGCCCACGTGGCGAGGTCCTCCGCGGCGCGCAGACCGCCCTCGAGCCCGGCCTTCTCGATGCCGTGCAGCGAGAGGGTGAAGAGGAACTTCTTCTTGTCCTTCTCCGGCACGGACTCGTCGGTGATCCGCACCATGTGCAGGTCGGCCCGGTCACGGGTGAGCGTGTTGGTCGGCAGCCCGGCCGACTGGCCCTCGCCCTTCGCCAGGTCGAGCACCTCGGCGAAGTCCTCCTTGAGGTTGTAGACCTCGACGAAGCCGGGGTAGCGCTGCTCGAGGTACTCCAGTCCCGCGAGCGCCTCGCTGTGCTGGATGAAGTCGACCGCCCGGCAGACCGCGTTCCCCTTGGCGTACGGCGACTCACCCGGGGCTGGAGTGGGCGAGGGCGCGAACGCCTGCGGGTCGGGGAACACCCGGCCGCACCGCTCGTACGCCGCGTCATCGGTGGCCACGGGCGTGGCGAGCGCCGGGGACGCTGTCGTGACCACCCCCAGCGGGACGAGCAGGGACAGGACGAGGACGGCGGCGCGGGCTCTCATGGCGGGATCGTCTCAGTCCCGGCGCCGTCGCGACAGGGAGGTCGCGCTCGCTAGCCTGCCGGTCATGAACGCGGTCGCGGTGGTCACCGACAGCACGGCCTACCTGCCGGAGGGCGTCGCCGAGACCTCGGCCGTCTCGGTGGTGCCGCTGCACGTGGTGCTGGGCAGCCGTACCGGCAACGAGGGCTCGGAGGTCTCACCGCAGGACGTCGCGTCGGCGCTGGCCGAGCGACGGCTCCAGGTGTCGACGTCGCGACCGACGCCGGCCGAGTTCGCCGAGGTCTACCGGTCCACCGGCGCGACGCGGATCGTGTCGGTGCACCTGTCGGCCGAGCTGTCGGGAACGTACGACGCGGCGGTCCTCGCCGCGGCCGAGGTCGAGGCGGAGGGCATCGAGGTGCGGGTCGTCGACAGCGCGACCATCGCGATGGGGCTCGGCTTCGCGGTGCTGGCCGCGGCGCGGGCGGCTGCCGCCGGTGGCGGCCTGGACGAGGTGGCCGACGCCGCGCGGGAGGTCGCGGCCGTGACCGACGTCCTGTTCTACGTCGACACGCTCGAGCACCTGCGCCGCGGCGGCCGGATCGGGGCCGCGGCCGCGCTGGTCGGGACCGCGCTCGCCGTCAAGCCGCTGCTGCACGTCGCCGGGGGGCGCATCGCGCCGCTCGAGAAGGTCCGTACCGCCTCGAAGGCGCTGGCCCGGCTGGAGGAGCTGGCGGTCGATCGAGCGGGCGACGGGCCGGTCGACGTCGCCGTCCACCACCTCGCGGCCGGCGAGAAGGCGCAGGCGCTCGCCGACCGGCTGCTCGAGCGCATCCCCGGGCTCGACTCGGTGCACGTCTCGGAGGTCGGCGCCGTCGTCGGCGCGCACGTCGGCCCCGGGCTGCTCGGGGTCGTGGTCTCGCGCAGATGACCTGGGTCGCGGCTGTCCTCGTCGGCTACCTCGTGGGAGCCGTCTCGCCGGCCACGATCGTCGCGTCCCGGCGCGGGGTCGACCTGCGCGGCGTGGGCTCCGGCAACCCCGGGGCCACGAACGTCGGGCGCGCCCTCGGCCCGCGTACGGGGGTCGTCGTCGCGGTGCTGGACGTGCTGAAAGGCCTCGTCCCCGCAGCCGCTTTCGGCGCGGTCGACCACCGGGCCGGGCTGCTCGCGGGGGTCGCGGCGGTGATCGGTCACGTGACGTCCCCGTTCCTGCGCGGCCGCGGTGGCAAGGGCGTGGCGACCGCCGGCGGGGCGATCCTCGGCTCGCACCCGCTCTGGGCGGTCCCCGTCCTCGGGACGTGGCTCGTGGTGGTGGCGGTGTCCCGCTGGTCGGCACTGGCGTCGGTCTGCGCCGCGCTGGCGGTGCTGGTGGTGGGGATCGTGGTCGGCGAGGACGTGCTGTGGGCCGCCGCGCTGTGCGTCATCGTGCTGGTGCGGCACCAGCCGAACGTCATGCGGCGGCTCGAGGCGCGCCGCGGGGGCGGCTGACGGTCCACAGGCGCTCGCCGGTCCACAGGTCCGCACCTGCGGGCTCCGTGCGGGCGGTCGCCTTCCTAGCGTCCGGCGGGTGCTGCTGCGACCGCGCCCCGACGGTGCGGCCGCCGCTGCCCGGGTGGCGGCGCTGCTGCCGGTGTCCGGTGGCGGGTGGGTGCCGCCGGAGGAGCCGGGCGCTGAGGCGGCGGAGGTGGTCGAGCAGGCGGCCGAGGTGGTCGAGGAGCGCTCCTGGGCGCCGCGGCACGCGTCGCTGGACAGCGCGCGCTGGCGGCTCGACCCCGGCCGGCGCGGGGCCGCGGCGCTCGTCGCGGTGGCGCTGCTCGCGGCCGCGGTCGCGGGGGTCGTGGCGTTCCGGAGCCGGCCGCAGGAGGTCGTCGTCCCCGCCGTCGAGGCGGCCGGCGCGCCGCTGCCGGGGGCGTCGGAGGCGGCGGCCGGCGGCGAGGTGGTGGTCGCGGTCGCGGGCAGGGTGCGCACGCCCGGCCTGGTGCGGCTGCCCGCCGGCAGCCGGGTCGACGACGCCGTCCGCGCAGCCGGCGGCCCGGTGGCCGGTGCGGACCTCGGGCTGCTGAACCTCGCCCGCCGGCTGGTCGACGGCGAGCAGGTCCTCGTCGGGGTGGACCCCCCGGCGGGCGCGCCCGCCGCGGGCGGGGGCACGGCCGGCGGCCTGCTGAACCTCAACGCGGCGACCGTGACCGACCTCGACGGCCTGCCCGGCATCGGACCGGTCCTCGCGCAGCGGATCGTCGACTGGCGCACCGAGAACGGCCCGTTCGCCTCCGTCGACCAGCTGCGGGAGGTCACCGGGATCGGCGAGGCGAAGTTCCAGTACCTGCAGGCGAAGGTCACGGTCTAGGTGCCGCTGCTGCCCGCGGCGGGCGAGCAGCTGGACCTGCGGCTGGTGCCCGCTGCGCTCGGCGCGTGGGTCGTCGCCTGGCAGGGGCGGCTGCTGCCGGGTGGGCTGCTGCTGGTCCTCGGCGCGCTGCTCGCCGCAGCCGCTCTCGTGCTGCTCGGGACCGGGCGCGGCGGGCGGGTGCTCGTCGCTGCCGCGGTCTGCGGCTGCACGGCGGCGTCGGCGATCACCACCGGGCTGCACACCGGCGGGCTCCGGGACGGGCCGCTGGCCGCGGCGGCCGCGCGCGAGGCCGCGGTGACGGTGGAGGCGGTGGTCACCGCCGACCCGCGGCGGGCGATGACCGCCGCGCCCGGCGGACGCGACCTGGTGGTCGTCCGCCTCCGGGTGGAGCGGCTGGACACGGCGGGCCGGTCGTACCGCCTGCGCGCTCCCGTCGTGGTGCTGAGCTCCTCGGCCGAGTGGCTGCCGCTGCTGCCGAGCCAGCGGGTGCGGGTCGACGGGAGGCTGCGGCCGGCGGAGCGCGGCGACGACGTGGCGGCGGTGCTGTCCGGGCGAGGTGACCCGGTCGTGCTCAGCGGACCGAGCCGGGTGCACCGCGCGGCCGGGCACCTGCGGACCGGGCTGCGGCGCGCGGTCGACCCGCTGCCGGCGAGGGAGCGCGGGCTGCTGCCGGGGCTGGTCGTCGGCGACACCAGCCGGCTGGATGCCGAGGTGCAGGAGGACTTCCGGACGGTGGGACTCACGCACCTGACTGCCGTCTCCGGCAGCAACGTCGCGATCGTGACCGGCGCCGTGCTGCTGCTGGCCCGTGCCCTGGGCGTACGACTGGTGCTGCGCGGCGTCCTCGCGCTCGTCGCGCTGGCGGGCTTCGTGGTGCTGGCCCGGCCGGACCCGAGCGTGCTGCGGGCCTCGGTCATGGGGGTGGTCGGCCTGCTCGCGCTGATGACCGGCACCCGACGGGCCGCGATGCCGGCGCTGGCCACCGCGGTGATCGTGCTGGTGCTCGTGAGCCCGCCGCTCGCGGCCGCGCCCGGCTTCGCGCTGTCGGTGCTCGCCACCACCGGGCTGCTGGTGCTGGCGCCGCCCTGGCGCGAGGGGCTGCGCCGGTGGATGCCGGGGTGGCTGGCCGACGCGATCGCGGTTCCTGCTGCGGCGCAGGCGATGTGCGGCCCGATCGTGGTGGCGATCAGCGCGCAGCTCGGATTGCTCGCCGTGCCGGCGAACCTGCTGGCGATCCCGGCCGTCGCGCCGGCGACCATCGCCGGTGTCGGTGCCGCGCTGCTCGCGCCGGTGTGGCTCCCGGCGGCGCAGGCGGTCGCCTGGGTCGGCTACCTGCCGACCGCGTGGCTGGTGCTGGTGTCCCGGGTGGGCTCGGCCGTGCCGGGGGCGGCCGTGCCCTGGCCGGACGGCGGCGCCGGCGCGCTGCTGCTGGCCGCCCTGACGGCGCTGGTCGTCCCTGCCCTCTCGCGTCGTCGGCTGCGGCGACTCCTGGTGGCGGCGGCGCTCGGGATCTGTCTGGCCACAGGGGGACTCGCGATCGCGCGGCCGGCGTGGCCACCGCCTGGCTGGTTCCTCGTGATGTGCGACGTGGGACAGGGGGACGCGGTCGTCCTGAACGCCGGCCGGGGCAGCGCCGTGGTCGTCGACGTCGGCCCGGACCCGGACGCGGTCGACGGCTGTCTGGACAGGATCGGCGTCTCACGGCTGCCGTTGGTGCTGCTCACCCACGACCACGCCGATCACGTCGACGGGCTGTCCGGGGTGGCCCGCGGCCGGCGGATCGGGCTGGTGCAGGTCGGCCCGCTCGACGAGCCGGAGCCCGCCGTGCTGCTCGCGGAGCGGACCGGGGTGCCGTTGGGGCGCCCGGCGCTGGGGGAGCGGCGGCGGGTCGGCGACCTCAGCTGGGAGGTGATCGCTCCCGGCCGGGCCTTCCGGGGGACGTCCAGCGACCCCAACAACAGCTCCCTGGTGCTCCGGCTGACGGTCGGCCCGACGACCGTGCTGCTCACCGGCGACGTGGAGCCCGAGGCGCAGCGGGATCTCCTCCGCCGCCGGAGCGACCTGCGGGCCGACGTCCTGAAGGTCCCGCACCACGGCAGTCGCCACCAGGAGGACGACTTCCTCGAGGCCGTGGGGGCCTCCGTGGTGCTCACCTCGGTCGGCGCCGGCAACACCTACGGCCACCCCGCACCGCAGACGCTCGACCGGCTCACCTCCCGCGGTGCGCGCTCCTTCCGCACCGACCTGCACGGCGACGTCGCCCTCGCGCATCGCCACGGTCGGCTGGTCGTCGTCGCCCGGGGGTGATCTCGCCGGGCGGCGGCTCCCGGGCCGGCTCTCGTGGGACGATGGGGCGTGCCCGCAGACGTCCTCGTACCGCTGACGCTCGTGGTCGGCGAGGAGGAGCTGCTCGTCGGCCGCGCGGTCACGGAGGTCGTGCGCGCGGCGCGGGCCGCGGACGCCGAGGCGGACGTGCACGACGTCGTCGCCACCGACCTCGAGCGCGGCGACCTGGACGACCTGCTCAGCCCGTCGCTGTTCGGGGAGCGGCGGGTGCTGGTGGTGCGCGGGGCTCAGGACCTCGGCAAGGAGATGGCCGCCGAGCTGCAGGCCTGCCTGACGCCGCCGCCGGACGACTGCCACGTCGTGGTCGTGCATGCCGGAGGGGCCAAGGGCAAGGCGCTGCTCACCGCGCTGGCCGCCCTCAGGCCGCGCCGGGTCGAGTGCCCCAAGGTGACGAAGTTCGGCGAGCGACGCGACTTCGTACGACGAGAGCTGAAGGCCGACGGCCGCGTCGTCGACGAGGAGGCCGTGGCGGCGCTGCTCGAGGCGGTCGGCAACGACCTGCGCGAGCTGTCCTCGGCAGCCGGCCAGCTGCTGGCCGACACCGCCGGACCGATCACGGCGGAGACCGTGGCGCGCTACCACCGGGGGCGGGCCGAGTCGTCAGGCTTCACCGTCGCGGACCGGGCCGTCGACGGCGACCTGGCCGGAGCCCTCGAGCTCGCGCGGTGGGGGCAGAGCACCGGGCTCGCGCCGGTCCTGGTGACCAGCGCGCTGGCCAGCACGCTGCGGTCGATGGCGCTGGTCGCCTCGGCCGGGCGGGCGCCCGCGCACCAGATCGCCGGGCAGCTCGGCATGCCGCCGTGGAAGGTCGAGAAGACCCAGCGGCAGGCGCGGGGCTGGCGCCCGGAGGGGCTGTCGGCCGCGCTGGCAGCCGTGGCCGTGGCCGACGGCGACGTCAAGGGCGGGGCGGTCGACTCGGACTACGCCGTGGAACGCCTGCTGCTGCGCGTCGTCCAGGCCCGGGGGGCCGGCCGGTGAGCGAGTCGGTCGAGGGTGTCGTGACCCCCGGGCCCGCGTCGGTTCCCGTGGTGTCCGCGGCCGAGGGCAGGAAGGCGAAGAAGCCGCTCTACCCCCGGCTGCTGCGGCTGCAGCACGTGCACCCGAACGCCTGGCAGCGGGCGGCGCTCGGCGAGGGCGCGATCGGCGTGGGCGTGCTGCTGTCGATGGCCGACCTGGCCACCGCCTGGACCATCGTCGCGCTCCCGGTGGCCGTCGCCGCCATCGTCAAGGCCCACGACCTGCTGCAGGGCCTGCTCGACCGCTGACGCACCCCTCGCAACCCGCACGTTCACCGGCCAGCTCAAGGGGAGCGTGGCCTCCTGAGGGGTCATCCGGGCCGGGGCAGCCCGAGGTGGACGGCGGAAGTCCGGACGTCGCCCTGGGAGGACTGACGTGCACATCGGGACGTGGCCCGACCGGCTGAGCGGAGGGCGGCAGCTGCCACGACCGACCCGGCTCGAGGTGCACGTGCTTCCTCCCGCGAGTCCCACGAGCCCACGCGCCCCCGGACATGACAACGGCGCGAGCCCCCGGAGGGACCCGCGCCGCAGAGGACGGGCTAGGAGCTGGTGCTGCTCAGCTGCGCGACCTTCTTGGCCATCGCGGACTTGCGGTTGGCGGCCTGGTTGGCGTGGATGACGCCCTTGCTGGCGGCCTTGTCGAGCGCCTTGCTGGCGTCGCGCATCAGCGTCGTGGCGGCGGCCACGTCACCGGCGTCGGCGGCCTCGCGGTACTTGCGGATGGCGGTCTTGAGGGACGACTTGACCGACTTGTTGCGCAGGCGCGCCTTCTCGTTGGTCTTGATGCGCTTGATCTGCGACTTGATGTTCGCCACGCTGCGTCGTCCTCAGTTCTGAGCCAGATGGGGGTGGAGCGGCCGGTTCGCAGGCATGCGGCGGCGCGCGTTCGGCGACAACGATAGCAGTCGGGGCGCTCGCCCCCGAGGTGACAAGATCGCGGTTTGCCGCGCACCGCGGGCGGGGGAGGGGACCGGCATGGGGCGAGCGCGTGGCTGACCTGTTCGAGGGCTACCCCGTCGGCGTGGCCTGGGACGAGGTCCTGGACGCCGACGGCCGGCCCCGGGAGCACAGCGCCCCGCTGGTCGACGCGCTGCGCGAGCTCTCGCCCGAGGACCTGGACGTACGAGCGGCAGCCCTGGCCAGCGCGTTCCGGGACCAGGGCATCACCTTCAGCCTGTCCGGTGAGGAGCGGCCGTTCCCGCTGGACGTCGTGCCGCGGGTGGTCGACGCCGACGAGTGGGACCTGGTCGAGCGGGGCGTCTCGCAGCGGGTGCGGGCGCTCGAGGCGTTCCTGGCCGACATGGCCGGGGAGCAGGCGGTGCTCGGCGACCGGGTCGTCCCGCGCCGGGTCGTGGTGAGCAGCAGCGCCCACGCCCCGGCGGCGCACGGCATCGTCCCGCCGAACGGCGTGCGCGTGCACGTCTCCGGCATCGACCTGATCCGCGACGAGCAGGGCCGCTTCTGCGTGCTCGAGGACAACCTGCGCACCCCCTCGGGGGTGAGCTACGTCATCGAGAACCGCCGGGCGATGACCCGCGTCTTCCCCGAGCTGCTCGCCACCCACCGGGTCCGCCCGGTCGCCGACTACCCCGCCATGCTGCTCGCCGCGCTCCGGGCCGCGGCGCCCGAGGGGGTGCTCGACCCGACCGTGGTCGTGCTGACGCCGGGCGTCTTCAACAGCGCGTACTTCGAGCACTCCCTGCTCGCCCGGCTCATGGGGGTCGAGCTGGTCGAGGGGCGCGACCTGGTGTGCCGCGACGGCGAGGTGTGGATGCGCACCACCGGCGGCGAGCAGCGGGTGGACGTCGTCTACCGGCGCATCGACGACGACTTCCTCGACCCGCTGCACTTCCGGCCGGACAGCCTGGTCGGCTGCCCCGGCCTGCTCAACGCCGCCCGCGGGGGCCGGGTCACGCTCGCCAACGCCGTCGGCAACGGCGTCGCCGACGACAAGCTCGTCTACACCTACGTCCCCGAGCTGGTGCGCTACTACCTGGGCGAGGAACCGCTGCTCCCCAACGTCGACACCTACCGGTGCGAGGACCCCGACCAGCTCCCCGAGGTCCTGGACCGCCTCGACCAGCTCGTCCTCAAGCCGGTCGACGGCTCGGGCGGCAAGGGGCTGGTGATCGGCCCGCAGGCCTCCGACGAGGAGCTCGCCACGCTCCGCGCCCAGCTCGAGGCCGACCCGCGCGGCTGGATCGCCCAGCGCGTCATCCAGCTGTCCACCAGCCCCACGAAGACGCCGGACGGGATCGCGCCGCGGCACGTCGACCTGCGCCCGTTCGCCGTCAACGACGGGGACAGGGTGTGGGTCCTGCCCGGCGGGCTCACCCGGGTCGCCCTGCCCGAGGGCTCGCTGGTCGTCAACTCCAGCCAGGGCGGGGGCAGCAAGGACACCTGGGTGCTGGCCCGCGACGAGGTGGTCGCCGAGGGCGAGACGACCCACGACGACCTGCTGCCCGCCGCACCCGAGGGGCGGCTGCTGGACATGGGCAACGCCGTGCTCGCCGACCAGCAGCAACAGCAGCAGCAGGGGAGGGTCACGTGCTGAGCCGGGTCGCCGAGTCCCTCTACTGGCTGGGCCGCTACGTCGAGCGCGCCGAGGACACCGCCCGCCTGCTCGACGTGCACGTGCACACGCTGCTCGAGGACCCGTGGGTCGACGAGCACCGCGCCTGCTGCGACCTGCTCGGGGTCATGGGCGTGCCCGTGCCGGAGGGGCCGGTGGACGCCCGTCGTACCGTCCAGCTGCTCGGCTTCGCGCCCGGCAGCACCAGCAGCATCGTCGGCGCGATCGGCGGCGCCCGCGAGAACGCCCGCGGCATCCGCGAGGCCATCTCCAGCGAGCTGTGGGAGAGCCTCAACGTCACCTACCACTCGCTGCGGGTGCAGGAGGCGGACGCGGCGAGGCGCGGTCCGTTCGGCTTCTTCCGCTACGTACGCGAGCGCAGCGCGGTGATCGCCGGCACCATCGACGGGACCATGCCGAGGGACGACGGCTGGCGGTTCCTCGTCCTCGGCCGGTCGATCGAGCGGATCGACATGACGGCCCGGCTGCTGTGGGCGCGCGCGGGCTCCCGGGCGGCCGGCGCCGGCTGGACCGCGCTGCTGAAGTCGTGCAGCGCGCACGAGGCCTACCTGCGGACCTACCGCGCCGCCGTCGAGCCCGAGCGGGTCGTGGAGTTCCTGGTGCTGGACCGGCTCTTCCCGCGCTCGATCTACGCCTCGATGCTGGTCGCCGAGCAGTGCCTGGCCGAGCTCGACCCGACCGCCGGGCGTACGGGCGTCGACAACGCCGCGCGCCGGCTGGTCGGGCGGGCGCGCACCGACCTCGAGTTCCGGCTGGCCGACGAGCTGCTGGCCGACCTGCCCGCGCTGCTCGACCGCACCCAGACCACCTGCTCCACGGTCGGCGACGCCGTCAGCCGGCGCTTCTTCCACCGCGAGGCCACCCTCGCCTGGGCCTCGGGGTCGAGCACATGAGCTGGCGGCTGCGGATCCGGCACACGACCGGCTACGCCTACGACACTCCTGTGCTCGCGTCGTTCAACGAGGCGCGGCTGACCCCCGTGACCGACGTCGACCAGCTCACCCTCGAGGCGCAGGTCGTCACGTCGCCCGAGGCCGAGCAGCAGCGCTACTGGGACTACTGGGGCACCCAGGTCACGGCCTTCGACGTGCACCGCCCGCACAGCCGGCTCGTGGTCACCGCGACCTCGGTGGTCGACACCGCGGACGCCCGGCCCGCTCCGGTCGTGTCCGGCTGGGACGCCGTCCGGTCGCCCGAGGTGCGCGACCGGTTCGTCGAGATGCTCACCCCCACCGAGCGCACCCGGCCGGACGAGGAGATGGTCGTGCTCGCCCGCAAGGCGGTCGAGGGGCTCGACCCGCACGACGCGGCCATGGCCGTGATGGCACTCGCGCACGAGCGGGTGGCCTACCGGCCCGGCAGCACCGGGGTCGCCACGTCCGCGCAGGAGGCCTGGAGCCAGGGCAGCGGCGTGTGCCAGGACATCGCGCACGTCACGGTCGCGCTGCTGCGCGCGGTCGGACTGCCGGCGTCGTACGTCTCGGGCTACCTCCACCCGCGCCGCGAGGCGGCGATCGGGCAGACCGTGACCGGCGAGAGCCACGCCTGGGTCGAGGTCTGGCTGGGTGGGTGGTGGGCGTACGACCCGACGAACACGGTGCCGGCCGGCGAGCGGCACGTCGTGGTCGGCCGGGGCAGGGACTACGCGGACGTCCCGCCGCTGAAGGGGCTCTTCTCCGGCGGCGGCGGCCACCGGCTGGACGTGACCGTGGAGGTCACCCGCCTGCAGTAGGTGACAATGGGACGTGCCCATGACCGATCCCGCGGTGATCCGCAACTTCTGCATCATCGCCCACATCGACCACGGCAAGTCCACGCTCGCCGACCGGATGCTCCAGCTGACCGGTGTCGTCGACGCCCGCCAGATGCGCGCGCAGTACCTCGACAAGATGGACATCGAGCGCGAGCGCGGCATCACCATCAAGGCGCAGAACGTCCGGATGCCGTGGACCGCGGACGACGGCAGGAACTACGTCCTGCACATGATCGACACCCCCGGGCACGTCGACTTCACCTACGAGGTGTCGCGCTCGCTGGCCGCCTGCGAGGGGACGCTGCTGCTCGTCGACGCCGCGCAGGGGATCGAGGCGCAGACGCTCGCCAACCTCTACCTCGCGCTCGAGAACGACCTGCACATCATCCCGGTGCTCAACAAGATCGACCTCCCCGCGGCCCAGCCGGACAAGTACGCCGAGGAGGTCGCGAAGATCATCGGCTGCGAGCCCGACGACGTGCTGCGGATCAGCGCCAAGACCGGGCAGGGCGTGCCGGACGTGCTGAACGCGATCGTCCGGGACGTGCCCGCGCCGATGGGCGACGTGGCCGCCCCGGCGCGCGCCATGATCTTCGACTCGGTCTACGACTCCTACCGCGGCGTCATCACCTACGTCCGCGTCTTCGACGGCACGCTGTCCACCAAGGACAAGGGCCTGATGATGTCGACGCAGAACGTCCACGACATCCTCGAGGTCGGCGTCGTCAGCCCGGACATGACGCCGACGGAGTTCCTCTCCGCGGGCGAGGTCGGCTACGTCATCCCCGGCGTGAAGAACGTCCGCCAGGCCCGCGTCGGCGACACGCTGACGACGGCCCGCAACCCCGCGACCGAGTCCCTCGGCGGCTACCAGGACGCCAAGCCGATGGTCTTCTCGGGCCTCTACCCGCTCGACGGCAGCGAGTACCCCGCGCTGCGCGACGCGCTCGACAAGCTGCGCCTCAACGACGCCGCGCTCGTCTACGAGCCCGAGACCTCGCTGGCGCTCGGCTTCGGCTTCCGCGTCGGCTTCCTCGGCCTGCTGCACCTCGAGATCGTCCGCGAGCGGCTCGAGCGCGAGGCCGGTCTCGCGCTCATCTCCACCGCGCCGAACGTCGTCTACCGCGTGGTGCTCGAGAGCGGCGAGGAGGTGATCGTCACCAACCCGAGCGACTGGCCGACCAAGGGCAAGATCGCGCACATCTTCGAGCCCGTCGCGAAGGCGATGGTGCTGCTGCCCAGCGACTACGTGGGCGCGGTGATGGAGCTGTGCCAGAACCGCCGCGGCGTCATGCAGGGCATGGACTACCTGTCCGAGGACCGCGTCGAGCTGCGCTACACGCTGCCGATGGGCGAGATCATCTTCGACTTCTTCGACCAGCTGAAGTCGCGCACCAAGGGCTACGCCTCGCTCGACTACGAGCTGTCCGGCGAGCAGGAGTCCGACCTGGTGAAGGTCGACATCCTGCTCCAGGGCGAGCCGGTCGACGCCTTCAGCGCGATCGTGCACCGCGACAAGGCCTACGCCTACGGCACGTCCATGACGTCCAAGCTGCGCGAGCTCATCCCGCGGCAGAACTTCGAGGTGCCCATCCAGGCGGCGATCGGCGCGCGGGTGATCGCCCGCGAGAACATCCGGGCGATCCGCAAGGACGTGCTGGCCAAGTGCTACGGCGGTGACATCACCCGCAAGCGCAAGCTGCTGGAGAAGCAGAAGGAGGGCAAGAAGCGGATGAAGATGGTCGGCCGCGTCGAGGTCCCCCAGGAGGCGTTCATCGCCGCGCTCTCCACCGGAGAGGAGAAGGCCGGCAAGTAGCGCCTGCCCCGACCTGGCAGGCTGCCGGCCATGCCCGACGCCTACACCGACCTCGACGCCTACCTCGCGCTGCCACGGATCACCGGGCTGGCGCTCAGCCCCGCCGGCGATCGCCTGGTCACCGTCGTCGCGACCCTCGACAAGGACGCGACGGCGTACGTCAGCGCGCTCTGGGAGGTCGATCCCGCCGGGGAGCGGCCGGCCCGGCGGCTGACCCGAAGCACCAAGGGCGAGGGCGGCCCGGTCTTCCTGCCGAGCGGCGACCTGCTCTTCACCTCGGCCCGGCCGGACCCCGCCGGCGGCTCCGACGACGACGCCCCCACGATGCTGTGGCTGCTGCCGCCGGCCGGCGAGGCGCGCGTCGTGGGCACCCGTCCGGGCGGGATCGGTGCGGTCGCCGTGGCGGAGAGGTCAGGCACCGTCGCGGTCCTCAGCGACACCCTGCCGGCCTCGACCGACACGGCGTCCGACGAGGAGCGGCGCAAGGCCCGCAAGGACAAGAAGGTCGACGCGGTCCTGCACGCGAGCTACCCGGTCCGCTACTGGGACCGCGACCTCGGCGTCGGCCAGACCAGGCTGCTGGTGACGGACCCGCCGGCGGACGACGGCTGCGTCGCGTGGCGCGACCTGACGCCCGCGCCCGGACGCGCGCTGCACGGCGGGCAGGTCTCGCTCACGCCCGATGGCCGTACGGCCGTCAGCACCTGGGCGCGCGCCGAGCCGCACGGCGGGCGGCGGACCACGCTGGTCGCGGTGGACGTCGCGAGCGGTGAGCAGCGCGTCCTGGTGGACGACGGCACCACCGACTGGCTCGACCCGCGGGTGTCGCCGGACGGGCGGTGGGTGGCGGCGGTCGCCGAGCGGCGCAGCACACCGGACGAGCCGGTCGAGATGCGGCTGGTGGTCGTCCCGCTGGACGGGTCCGCCGAGCCGCGCGACGTCGCACCTGAGTGGGACCGCTGGGTGTCGGAGCACCGCTGGAGTCCCGACGGGACAGCGCTTCTCGTGACGGCGGACGACGAGGGTGCGTGCCCGGTCTTCCGCATCGAGGTCGCGTCCGGCACGGTCACCCGGCTCACCGGCGACCGCGGGCACTACACCGACCTGTGCGTCGCGCCGGACGGCTCCGCCGTCTACGCGCTGCGCGACGCGGTTGACGCGGCGCCGACGCCCGTGCGCCTCGACGCCCGGGAGGCCGAGCAGGGCCCGAGCCTGCTGAACGGCCCGAGCACGGCACCGGCCCCCGGCGGGTCGCTCACCGAGGTGCACGCGACGGCGGCCGACGGCACGCGCCTGCGGTCGTGGCTGGTGCTGCCCGAGGGCGACGGACCGCATCCCCTCCTGCTGTGGGTGCACGGTGGCCCGCTCGGCTCGTGGAACGGCTGGTCCTGGCGGTGGAACCCGCACCTGATGGCGGCCCGCGGCTACGCCATGCTGCTGCCCGACCCTGCCCTGTCGACCGGCTACGGCCGGGAGATGGTGCGTCGTGGCTGGGGTCGCTGGGGAGACGCGCCGTACACCGACCTCATGGCGATCACCGACGCCGCGCTCGAGCACCCCGCGGTGGACCGGACCCGTACGGCCGCGATGGGCGGCAGCTTCGGCGGCTACATGGCCAACTGGATCGCGGGCCACACCGACCGCTTCGACGCCGTCGTCACGCACGCGTCGCTGTGGGACCTCGAGCAGTTCGGGCCGACGACCGACGCGGCGTACTACTGGGCGCGCGAGATGACGGCCGAGATGGCGCGCGAGCACAGCCCGAGCCGGTTCGCCGACGCGATCACCTCGCCGGTGCTGGTGATCCACGGGGACAAGGACTACCGGGTGCCGATCGGCGAGGGGCTGCGGCTGTGGTGGGACCTGTGCTCGCGGGCGGAGGACCCGGAGGCGATGCCGCACCGGTTCCTCTACTTCCCGAACGAGAACCACTGGGTGCTCGCGCCGCAGCACGCGAAGGTCTGGTACGAGACGGTGCACGCCTTCCTGGCCCAGCACGTGCTGGGTGAGGAGTGGGTGTGCCCGGAGCTGCTGCGGTAGCTCAGCGGGGGAGCAGGTCGCGCACGTGGCCGGTCTCGTTGAGGCTGATCACGCCCCGGCGACCGTCGCGCGACGCGCCGATCCGCGTGATGGAGCAGTAGTCCGGCGGGAACCAGATCGTCCGCTCCTGGCCGAGGACGTGGCCCGCCGCCGCGTTGATCGCGCCGGCGTGGCTGACGAGCACCGCCTTGCCGCCCGGGTGCCTCGCGACGATGCGCTCGACGGCCTCGACGACCCGGGTGCGGAAGGCCACCGGGTCGACGTCGTGGCTGTAGAGGTCGCCGTGGATGAGCGCCGTGTAGCGCGGGTCGCCGGCGGCCTTCAGCTCCTCGACGGGGACGTAGGAGCTGTCCTTGCTGTCGAACTCGGCCAGCCCGTCGTCGATCTCGGCCGTCATGCCGAGCGCGCGCTCCAGCGGTGCCGCGGTCTCGCGGGCGCGCCGCGAGGGAGAGCTGTAGAGCGCGTCGACCTCTTCGAGGGCGAGCACCGCGACCAGCCGCTCGGCCTGCTCGTGCCCGCGCTGCGACAGCTGCGGGTCGGCGGGGCTGCCGTCGTGCGTCGCGTCGATGCGGACCGGCAGGGCATGGCGGACGAGCACGATCTCCATGCGGCCCGACGCTACGGGAAGCGCGTGATGCGCAGGACGCGGTCGTTGGTGCCGTTCGCGGTCAGCAGCCACATCGCCCCGTCGCGCGGGTTCTGCATCGCGGCGCGCAGCCGGCCGTAGGTCCCGTTGTACATCGACGTCGCGCGCACGACCCGGTCTTCGCTCATCTCCAGCCGCCACAGCCGCTGCCCCCGCAGCGCCGCGGCGTAGAGGCTGCCGCCCTTGTAGGCGAGCCCGCTCGGCGACGCCTCGGCGGGCGTCCACTGGTGCACCGGGTTGCGGTAGCGGGTGTCGTTGCTCCGCCCCTCCACGACCGGCCAGCCGTAGTTGCCGCCGGGGACGATGTGGTTGACCTCGTCCCAGGTGTTCTGGCCGAACTCCGTGGCCCACAGCCGCCTGTCGCGGTCGAAGGCCAGGCCCTGCACGTTGCGGTGGCCGAGCGACAGCACGACGGTCCCGAACGGGTTCCCCTGAACGGGACGGCCGTCCTTGGTCATCCGCAGGATCTTGCCGCCGAGGCTGCTGGTGCTCTGCGCGGAGTCGCGGTTCTGCGCGTCGCCGGTGCCGGCGTAGAGATGGCCGTCCGGCCCGAAGAGGAGGCGGCCGCCGTCGTGGCTGCTCGCGGCCGGGATGCCGCTGAGGATGACCCGCGGCCGCGCCGCCGATCCTCGTACGACGTAGGCGATCCGGTTGTCGGTCGACGTCGTGTAGTAGAGGTAGACGCGGCCGTCGCGCAGGTAGTCCGGGCCGACGGCGATGCCGAGCAGGCCGCTCTCGCCGCGCACCGCGGCCTCCCGCACCGTGTAGATCACGCGGGCGGGCCGGCCGGGGGTGACCGCCCAGATGCGGCGGGTGTGCCGCTCGGTGAACAGCGCGCTGCCGTCGGGCAGGAAGGCGATGCCCCACGGCTGGGTCAGGCCGGAGGCGACGACCTGCGGCGTGCTCGCCGCGGTCGCGGGCGTGGCGGTCAGCGGCAGCGCGACCAGCAGTGCGGAGAGGGCGGCGAGGAGGCGTCTCACAGTGCGGACGCTACGTCCGCTTCGCCCGCTTCACCAGCCCGCACACTGGTGTCGTGCCCAGTGCCCTGCCCGACGGCGACCCCGTCCCCTCGTCCGGGGCGCTGCCGCCGGAGGCGCTGACCGGTCTCGGGGAGCGCCCGTTCGGCCTCTACCTGCACGTGCCGTTCTGCGCCTCACGCTGCGGCTACTGCGACTTCAACACCTACGTCGGCTCCGAGCTCGGGGGTGGCGGGCTGCAGGAGAGCTACGTCGACACGGCGATCGCGGAGCTGCGGCTGGCCCGACGGGTGCTGCCGGAGGCGCCGCCGGTCGAGACCGTCTTCGTCGGTGGCGGCACGCCCACGCTCCTGCCGGCCGCCGACCTGGTGCGGCTGCTCGCCGCCGCCGACGAGCTCTTCGGCCTGGCACCGGGCGCAGAGGTCACGACCGAGGCGAACCCCGACTCCGTCGACCAGCGCTACCTGGCCGAGCTGCGCGCCGGGGGCTTCACGCGGGTGTCGTTCGGGATGCAGTCCGCGGTGTCGCGCGTGCTGCAGGTGCTCGACCGCACCCACACCCCGGGACGCCCGCAGGAGGCGGCGAAGGAGGCGTTCGCTGCCGGCTTCGAGCAGGTGAGCCTCGACCTGATCTACGGCACCCCCGGTGAGACCGACGACGACTGGCGCGCCTCGCTCGAGGCGGCGCTGGCGGCCGCGCCCACGCACGTCTCGGCGTACGCGCTCATCGTCGAGCAGGGGACCCGGCTCGGCGCGCAGGTCGCTCGCGGACTGCTGCCGGCGCCGGACGACGACGTGCTCGCCGACCGCTACCTCCTTGCGGAGCAGGCTCTTTCAGCTCTGGGCTGGTACGAGGTGAGCAACTGGGGGACGCCGTGCCGGCACAACCTCGGCTACTGGCGCGGCGGCGACTGGTGGGGGATCGGCCCCGGTGCGCACAGCCATGTCGGCGGGGTGCGCTGGTGGAACGTCAAGCACCCCAGGGCGTACGCCGAGCGGCTCGGCGCGGGCGCGTCCCCCGGCGCGGGCCGTGAGGTGCTCACCGCCGAGGACCACCGGGTCGAGCGGGTCCTGCTCGAGCTGCGGCTGCGGGAGGGGCTGCCGCTGTCGGTGCTGCGCCCGGCGGGCCGGGCGGCGGTGGAGCGGCACGTCGCGGACGGATCCGTCGTACTCGCCGGTGACCGCGCGGTGCTGACCCTGCGCGGCCGGC
>SCTD01000433.1 GCA_004299215.1 Frankiales bacterium
TGGTGATCGCGCACGCGGGCGGCGGTGCCAACTGGATCCTGTCGACGTACGGCCTGCAGACCGTCGTGCCGGACACCTTGCGCGGCCGGGTCTTCAGCACGGACTACACGCTCGCCACCCTGGTCATCGCGGGGAGCCAGGTCGCGTTCGGCCTGGCCTCCGACCTCGTGGCCGCGCGCACCCTGCTCGCGGTGGCTGGTGGGATGGTGCTCGCCTACGCCGGACTGTGGTGGCTGGCCACCCGCCGGCTGCGCCGCCCGGCGCCGTCCGAGATCCCGGTGGAGGAGAGCTAGTGCCGCAGTTCCAGGACGCCCCGGTGCACGTGCGCGTGCCGGCGACCAGCGCCAACCTGGGCCCGGGCTTCGACAGCGCCGGGCTGGCGCTGTCGCTGCACGACGACGTGGTCGTACGGGTCACCGGCTCGGGACTCGACGTCGAGGTCGAGGGGGAGGGCGCCGGCGAGGTGCCGCGGGGGGAGAAGCACCTGGTCGTGCAGTCCCTCCGCGCGGCCTTCGACCGGCTCGGCGGTCAGCCGGCCGGCCTGGAGGTGCGCTGCACCAACCGGATCCCGCACGCCCGCGGGCTCGGGTCCTCGTCCGCGGCGATCGTGTCGGCAGTGGTCGCCGCCTGCGCCCTCGTGGCCGACGGAGACCTCGACGCGCAGCAACGGCTCGACCTGGCCGACGAGCTCGAGGGGCATCCCGACAACGTCGCGGCCTGCCTGCGCGGCGGAGTGACCTTCGCCTGGACCGAGGGCGACCGGCCACGGGCGGTGCGCCTGGACGCGCACGCCGACCTGGCACCCGTCGCGTTCGTGCCGTCCACCACGTCGTCGACCAAGACGGTGCGCGGCCTGCTGCCGGCGACCGTGCCGTACGACGACGCGGTCCTCAACGCCTCGCGTGCCGCGCTGCTGCCGCACGCGCTGACGGTCGACCCGGCGCTGCTGATGGCTGCCACCGAGGACAGGCTGCACCAGCACTACCGCGCGCCGGCGATGCCGGAGACGGCCGACCTGATGCTCGCGCTGCGCGCGCAGGGGGTGCCTGCCGTGGTGAGCGGAGCCGGTCCGACCGTGCTGGCACTCACCATGTCGGAGGGGCGGAAGGCTCTGCTGGGAGAGCGAGGCGGGTGGCGTGTCCTCGCTCTCGACGTCGAGACGCGAGGCGCGCACGTGGTCCGGAACACCCCCTGACGGGGCGTTGTTGTGCAGTTCGTCAGGCGTCGATAGTCTGTTCACGCACAGTCGCCCCGGAACGGGGCCCGTGCTCGCAGCCGGGCAGCACGACCTGACTCGTCGTCCCGCCTGACCCGGCCCTCCAGTCGCCCGTCGAGGCACCCGCTCCGACATCCGCGTCTTGACAGGCCGCTGCACAACCCTGCCCCGCCGCGACCGCGGCCGGGTGGCTACCGGGAGGAACCTCCTTGACAGACACCACCGACCTGCAGCAGGACGGGGCACCCGACGTGCCCGCCGCGCAGGCGACATCCGCGGAGGCGCCCGCGGCGCCCCGCACCCGCCGCCGTGCCACCAGCGGCGGCCTGGCCGCGATGGTCCTGCCCGAGCTGCAGGCGATGGCCGGCGAGCTCGGCA
>SCTD01000434.1 GCA_004299215.1 Frankiales bacterium
ACCACGTCGAGGTGGGGGAGGAGGCCCGGCTGCGCCACCGCTACCTCGACCTGCGCCGCTCCGGCCCTGCCGCGGCGATGAAGCTGCGCAGCGACGTCAACCGCGCCGCGCGCGAGGTGCTGCACGCCGAGGGCTTCCTCGAGATCGAGACGCCGACGCTGACCCGGTCCACCCCGGAGGGTGCCCGCGACTTCCTGGTGCCGGTCCGGCTGCAGCCCGGCAGCTGGTACGCCCTGCCGCAGTCGCCGCAGCTGTTCAAGCAGCTGCTGATGGTCGCCGGCATGGAGCGCTACTACCAGATCGCGCGCTGCTACCGCGACGAGGACTTCCGGGCGGACCGTCAGCCGGAGTTCACCCAGCTCGACATCGAGATGAGCTTCGTCGAGCAGGACGACGTCATCGCGGTCGGCGAGCAGGTCGTCGCCGCGCTGTGGGCGCTGATCGGGGTCGAGATCCCGCTGCCGATCCCGCGGATCACCTACGCCGAGTCGATGCGGCGCTACGGCAACGACAAGCCCGACCTGCGCTTCGGCTGCGAGCTGGTCGAGTGCACCGAGTACTTCGCCGACACGCCCTTCCGCGTCTTCCAGGCGCCGTATGTCGGCGCGGTCGTCATGCCGGGCGGTGCCTCGCAGCCGCGCAAGCAGCTCGACGCCTGGCAGGAGTGGGCCAAGCAGCGCGGCGCGCGGGGCCTGGCGTACGTCCTGGTGCAGGAGGACGGCTCGCTGACCGGTCCGGTCGCCAAGAACCTGTCGGAGGCCGAGCTGGCCGGGCTGGCCGCCCACGTCGGGGCGTCACCCGGGGACTGCGTCTTCTTCGCGGCCGGCGAGCCGGGTCCGTCCCGCTCGCTGCTGGCCGCGGCCCGGCTCGAGATCGGCGCGCGCTGCGGGTTGATCGACGAGAGCCGCTGGGAGTTCGTCTGGGTCGTCGACGCGCCGCTGTTCGAGCCGGCCGGCGAGAGCGGTGACGTGGCCGTCGGCGGCGGCGCCTGGACCGCCGTGCACCACGCCTTCACCTCGCCCAAGCCCGAGTGGATCGACCGCTTCGAGGACGACCCCGGCAGCGCGCTGGCCTACGCGTACGACATCGTCTGCAACGGCAACGAGATCGGCGGCGGGTCCATCCGCATCCACCGCAAGGACGTGCAGCAGCGGGTCTTCGACCTGATGGGCATCGGACCGGCGGAGGCGCAGGAGAAGTTCGGCTTCCTGCTCGACGCGTTCTCCTACGGCGCGCCGCCGCACGGCGGGATCGCCTTCGGCTGGGACCGCGTCGTGATGCTCCTCGCGGGTGCGCCGTCGCTGCGCGACGTCATCGCCTTCCCCAAGACCGGCGCGGGCTTCGACCCGCTCACCGGCGCGCCCACCCCCATCACGGAGCAGCAGCGCAGGGAGGCCGGCGTCGACGCCGTCCCGGAGCCCTCGGCCTGAGTCCTTGCGTCCTGCTCAGCGGAGCACCTGCCCGCGCAGGCAGCAGGACGCAAGGAGGGGTCAGGCGGTGGTGCGGGCCTCGTCGGAGGCCGCGGCGACGAGCTCGGCCAGGCAGGCCCGCAGGTGCAGGGCGAGCTCGCCGAGGTCGGGCAGCCTGTCCGCATCGCCCAGCAGCCCGTAGGTCACCGCGCCGTT
This sequence comes from Frankiales bacterium, assembly GCA_004299215.1. Taxonomy (GTDB): domain Bacteria; phylum Actinomycetota; class Actinomycetes; order Mycobacteriales; family SCTD01; genus SCTD01. Next base: position 1,626 of record SCTD01000434.1, read on the forward strand.
GTAGCTGACGATCGCGATCGCCAGGGTGTGCTCCGGTGCGAGGAAGGCCAGCGGCGCGAGCTCCTCGAGCTCGCGCCCCAGCATGTAGATCGGCACCTGCGGACCGGGCACGTTGGTGACCAGCAGGTTGTACATCCGGCTGCTGAAGCCCAGCCGTGACGCTCGGGCGAGAACCGCCGGCGGAAGGGCGTTCTCGATCGACGTCATGACCTTGGCGCCCTGCGCCTGCTTGGACGTCTTGAGGTGCTCCATCGACGCGCGGACCAGGGACAGCCGGGCGACCGGATCGGTGATGCCCACCGGCAGCGGCGCGGTCATGATGGTGATCTCGTTGCCGGCGGCGCCCTCCTTCTCCGAGGTGCGGACCGAGACCGGCACGCAGGCCTTGAGGCGGACGCCGTCCACCTCCTCGCCGTGGCCGGCCAGGTAGCGGCCGAGCGCCCCGCTCACCGCGGTGAGCACCACGTCGTTGACCGTCGCGCCGAAGGCCGCCTTGACCGCCTTGTAGTCGGCCAGGTCGGTGCGCACCACCTCGACCCTGCGGTGCGGGCCGGGCTTGCGGTTGAGCATGCTGGGCGGGGCCCCGGACACGAGCGGCGCCGCCGCGGCGCCGAGGGCCTGCAGCACGTCGGCCGCCTCGGACACGGCCTGCTTGGGGTGCACCGCCAGGGACGCGCCGCGGGTCCCGAGCTGGACCAGGTTGCGGACCGCTCCTCGTACGCCGTGCGCCAGCAGGCCGACGGTGCCGGGTGTGGGAGCGGGAGTCCAGGGTCCCTGCTCGACCTTCGTCGGCTCGGGGGACAGGTCGAACAGCGCGGTCAGCAGGTCGATCCCGCCGACGCCGTCGATCATGGCGTGGTGGGTCTTCGCGACGATCGCGAAGCGGCCGTCGGCGAGCCCCTCGACCAGCCACATCTCCCACAGCGGCTTGGTGCGGTCCAGCCGCTGCGACAGCACGCGCGAGGTGAGCGTGAGCAGCTGCTGGTGGCTGCCCGGCGACGGCAGCGCGGTGTGCCGGACGTGGTAGCCGACGCTGAAGTCCGGGTCCTCGACCCACATCGGACGGCCGGTGCCGAAGGGCATCTCCACGAGCTTCTGCCGATAGCGGGGTACGAGGGGCAGTCGCGAGGCGATGTGCTCCCGGAACTCCTCGCCCGTCGGCGGGGGACCGGCGAAGACCCCGAGGCCGCCGATGTGCATGTGGGCGCCGCCGTCCTCCTGGTGCAGGAAGCCGGCGTCGATGCTGGTCAGCCGGTCGAGGTGCGCCTGTGCCATGTCGCCTCCGTTGCGCGGGGATTCCCGGCAATGCTGGCGCACCTGCCGGCGCGTCCGGCGGGCGACCCTCCGACGCCGACGCCCCGCCTGCCGGGGGGCGGGCGGGGCGTCGGGACGAGCCGGGCCGGGCTAGACGGCGGACTTCCGACGTCCGCTCAGGTAGCCGCCCGCGATGCCACCGAGCAGCAGCAGGGCGCCGCCGACGCCGATCGCGGCGTTGCGGCCGAGGTCGCTGCCACCCGAGGCCAGGTCGGCGCTGATGCTGCCGTCGTCGCCCTGGGTGAGGACCCAGGTGGTGGTCGCGGCGCCCGCGGTGTCCGAGATCCGCGCGCTGGCTGCGTCGAGGCCGGCCAGCTGCAGGCGCGCCAGCTCGGTGCCCTGGGCGAACTGCGACTTCAGCACGCCCACGGCCTGCGTGCGGACGTCGGACAGGCCCTGCTTGACCTTCTCCCCGCCGTCGACCGCCTGGCCGAGGCCGTCGGCGATCTGGCCGGAGCCGTCGGCGGCTGCCGGCAGGCCGTCGGCGACCTGGCGCTGGCCGTCGGCGATCTTGGCCAGGCCCGCGTCGAGCTCCTTGGCGCCGCTGGCGGCCTTGGTGGCGCCGTCGGCGAGCTGACGGGTGCCGCCCGCGAGGGTGACGGAGCCCGTGGAGGCCTCCTTCGCGCCGGCGGCCAGCTGGCTCACGCCGCCGACGGCGGTGGTCAGACCGGCGACGAGCTGGTCGAGACCCTCGGCGACGCCGGGCTTGGTCGGGTCACCGCTCTCGAGCCCGGCGGCGACCTGCTTGGCGCCCCCGTCGAGCTTGGCGACACCGGCCTGCAGCGCCGTGACGCCCGCGGAGAGCTGGCCGACGCCGGCGACAGCCGCGCCGAGGCCGGTGCTCACCTGGCCGAGCCCGGCGGCGGCAGCGGTCAGCTGCTGCTTGACGCCACCGGTGTCGGTGGCGCCCAGCGCGCCGGCGGGGTGGGAGATGGCGAAGGACGCGGTGTTGAGCGCCTCGCACGGGGTGGCCGGCGCGGCGACGGGGGCGCCGGGCGCGCAGCCCGGCAGGCCCATCCGGACGACCCCGAGCAGCGCGAGCAGCTGGTCGGCGGGGCCGCCCGCGGCGACGGCTGCTGCGAGCCCGGCCTGCACCTGGTCCACGCCGCCCTTGGCCTGCGGCAGGCCGGCCGCCAGGCCGTCGAGGCCGGCGTCCACCTGGCCGAGGCCACCGGCGACCTGGGCCAGGCCGTTGAGGATGGTGCCGTCGGCGGTGGGGGACCCCATGCCGGCGCGCAGCGCGTCGACGCCGGCCTGCAGCTTCTTGGCGCCGTCCAGCGCGGCGGGCAGGCCCTGCGCGGCGCTGAGCTGGCCCAGGCCGCCGCTGATCAGGGCCAGGCCGTCGGACAGCTTGTCGGCGCCGTCGGCCGCGGAGCCGTTGCCGGCGGCCAGCGTGCCGAGGCCGGCGGCCAGCTCGCCCGAGCCGGCCTTGGCCTTCTCCGAGCCGTCGGCGAGCTGCTCGGCGCCGTCGACCGCGTCGACGATGCCGCTGTTGAGCTGCTGCGCCCCGGCGTAGAGCTTGTCGAGACCGGCCAGCAGCTGGCCCACGCCGTCCGCGAGCTGGCCGAGGCCGTTGTCGGCGCCGTTCGCGACGGTGCTGAGGATGCCGTTCCCGTTGACCGTGGCGTTCGCGGCCTGGCCGACCGCGGACAGGCCGGGCGTGGCGTTCGGCTGGACCGCCTGGACGGCGAGCCGGGCGACCGGGTCGCCGGAGCCGCTGGAGCTGAAGCTCACGTCCTGCACCGGCGAGCCGATCGGGCCGAAGAGCACCATCGACCACACCAGCTCGGTGCTGCCGTCGGCCAGCTTGGTGACCCGGGCGCCGGTCGCGCTGACGTCCTTCCGGCTGTCCGGCAGGAGAACCGACAGCTGCGCGACGAGCGGCAGCGCGACGTCGACCTCGGACGTCGTCGGCTTCCCCTCGGCGCCGAGGTAGCTGATCGTCTGCTTCTCGACGGTGGTGTTCTCGACCGTGTAGCTCGTCGTACCCCCGGCCTCGGCGATCGTGACGCGCACGGGCAGCTCGCCCGGCGCCTCGTCGCTGCCGAGGCGCTCGACGGACTCGACGGAGCCGTCCTCGTCGATGACGGCGCGCACCGTGCTGAAGGGGACGTCCTGGGCGAGGGCCAGACCGGCCGGCCCGAGCACGAGCCCGAAGGCCGTGCCGAACACCACGGCCAGCGCGCCCGTGCGGGTGAGGACCGTGCGGGTCGTGGAGGGACAGGCGGTCATGCTCGGGCTCTCTTCTGTGAGGGGTGTCGACAGGAGATCGGAAGAGC
>SCTD01000435.1 GCA_004299215.1 Frankiales bacterium
AACGGCGGCGGCGTGACCTTGTGCAGGTCGAGGACGGAGTTGAGCAGCAGCGGCGCCATCACCACCGCGGACAGCGCCGTGATCTGCGCCTGGCTCAGGCCCGCGAGGGTCGCCTTCCCCTGCAGCATGGACGCGCGGATGGCCACCAGCCGGGCGCCCGGGTGCTCGAGGTCGGTGGCGAGGTTGCACAGGATCGTGCCGACGGCGTTCGTGGCCTCCGGGCTGTTCTCGTCACGCAGCGACACCGGCGTCATCGCGATGAGCGGGCTGCCGGGCAGCGCGTCGTGCTCGAGCAGGTAGGCGCGCAGCGCGCCGGCGCACATGGCCAGCACGACGTCGTTGAGCGTGGCGTCGGCGGCCTTGGCCACGCGCTTGAGGCGCTCCATCGGCCAGGTCTCGGCGGCGAAGCGCCGGCTCCCGGTGATCCCGACGTTGAACATCGACCGCGGCGCCTGCATCGGCAGCGCGGTCGCCTGCGACCGGAGCGCGTCGGTCGCGAGACGGGCGAGCGTCGGGAGGAGACCGACGGCGTCACCGGTCAGCTGGAGCGCGGCCCTCGGGAGCGACAGCGGGGCGAAGCCGCCACCGGCGCCGCGCTCGGGACGCGGGCCGCGACGCGGCTCCCACGGCACGGGGACGTCGCGGTCGTCGGGATCGGTGGACAGGCTGCGCTGCATCAGCCGCAGCGCGGAGACGCCGTCCATCAGGGCGTGGTGCATCTTCGTGTAGACGGCGAACCGGTCACCCTCGAGTCCCTCGATGAGGTGGGCCTCCCAGAGCGGGCGCTTGCGGTCGAGCAGCGTGCCGTGCAGCCGCGACGTCAGTGCGAGCAGCTCGCGGACCCGACCGGGCGCGGGCAGCGCGGAGTGCCGCACGTGGTGCTCGAGGTCGATCTGCTCGTCCTCGCGCCAGGCCCACTGGCCGAGGGTGAGCGGACTCCGGTAGGGCCGTTTGCGGAACAGCGGGGCCACGTCCGTGATCTGCACGACCGACCGGTAGAGCTCGCCGAGGTAGTCCGGACCGGCGCCCGCGGGCAGGTCGAAGAGCTGGAGCCCACCGACGTGCATGGGTTGCTCCCGGGACTCCGGGATCATGAACATGGAGTCGGTGACCGGCATCAGGCCCATGGTCGTGCCCCCTCCGAGGACTGCGTCTGCGCGGCGGCCGCCGGACCGGAGGTCGAGCGGGCCACCAGGGAGGGAGCCTGCCCACGCAGCGCCATCATCACCCGCAGCCACCGCTGCGCGTAGACGTGGGCCGACCTGCGCTCCAGCCCGGCGACCAGCCGGGTCACGGCGGGGACCAGCGGGTAGGTGCGGCCGAACGGCCCCGGCATGCCGGCGCGCATCGCCTTCAGCACCGGATCGGCGTCCGCAGCCGCGACCATCGCGGTGTCGGTGAAGGCCAGGTAGGCGACGCCGACCGTGACGCCGCGGTGCGCCACCTCCGGACGGAGCGCGTGGGCGAACGCCTCGACGCCCGCCTTGCTCGCGGCGTAGGCGCTCATCAGCGGTGCGTGCACCATCGCCGCCAGCGAGGCGATCTGCAGCACGTGCCCGCCGCTCTCGACCAGCGCCGGCAGGAACGCGCGCACCGTCCGCACGCTGCCGAGCAGGTTGACCTCGATGACGCGGTCGTACGACGCGGCAGCCATGTCGAGGAGCGCCGCAGAACGGCCGCGCGCATCGCGCAGCAGGCGCAGCGCATCAGCGAATTGGCCGGTTTTCATGTAGGCGTTAGCGA
>SCTD01000436.1 GCA_004299215.1 Frankiales bacterium
GCCACCATGTCCTCGCGCTTGACCTCGCGCCCCCTGCGGCTGGCCGGAGCCGGCCTCGCCGCCGCCCTCCTGCTGGCCGGCTGCGGCGGCTCGTCCGACCCCGAGCCCGACGCGCAGGAGACCGGCGGGGCCTCCCCCGCTGCCTCGGCGGGTGGGGACGACGGGCTGAACTACGCGGGGACCCTGCGCGAGCCGGAGGCCACCGCGCGCCCGATCGCCAAGGACAAGAAGGTCGTCATCATCTCGGCCGGCCAGGCGTCGATCTCCTCCTCGGTCCCGGTCGGTGCCGCGGAGGAGGCCGCGAAGGCCGCCGGCTGGGAGACCGAGGTCTACGACGCGCAGCTGAACCCGGCGACGCACGCCGGCCTGGTCCGCCAGGCCCTGGCGTCCGGCGCCGACGGCATCATCCTGCAGGCGATCGACTGCCCCGGCGTGAAGGGCCCGCTCCAGGAGGCCAAGGCCAAGGGCGTCTTCGTCGTCGGCATCTACTCCTTCGACTGCAACGACCCGATCTTCAAGGGCAACGACCCGGCGCTGTTCTCCGGCGCCATCAACTACGGCCCTGACGCCAAGGACATCGGCGCGTTCACCAAGCGCTACGGCGCCGACCAGGCCAAGGCCGTCATCGCCGCCACCGGCGGCAAGGCGAAGGTCATCTTCTTCAACCAGACCACGGTCACGGTGCTCAACTACACCGGCCAGGGCTTCCTGGAGGAGATGGAGAAGTGCAGCGGCTGCGAGGTCGTCGCCGAGGTCGAGTTCGCCGGCGCCGAGCTCGGCCCGAACCTGCAGCAGAAGGCCACCTCGGCCCTGCTCCAGAACCCCGACGCCAACGTCGTGAAGAGCCCGTACACCTCCGCCACCCTGCTCGGCATCGCCCCGGCGGTCGTGCAGTCCGGTCGCGCGAAGGACCTCTACGTCATGGGCGGCGAGGGCTTCGCGCCCGAGCTCGACCTGCTGCGTGCCGGCCAGGGCGTCAACGCGGTGAACATCGCACCGTCCGACTGGACCGGCTGGGCCTCCGTCGACACCATGAACAGCCTGTTCACCGACAAGCCGATCGCCGACTCCGGCCTCGGCTGGCAGCTGGTCGACAAGGACAACAACCTCCCGCCGGCCGGCCCGTTCGTCCCGTCGGTCGACTTCAAGAGCGCCTACAAGAAGGCCTGGGGCCTGTAGTGACCGCTCCCGCGGACGCGCCCGTGACCTCGGTGCTGCGGGTGTCCCACCTCTCCAAGGCCTACAACGGGGTGCTCGCCCTGGACGACGTCGACCTCGACGTCCGTCCGGGCGAGGTGCACGCCCTGCTCGGCGGCAACGGCTCCGGCAAGAGCACCCTCATCAAGGTGCTCGCCGGCGTCGTGGACGCCGAGGACGGCGCCGCGCTGGAGCTCGGGGACGACCGGCTCGACCTCGGCGGCTGGAACAGCGACAAGGCGTACGACGCCGGGCTGCGCTTCGTGCACCAGCAGCCGGCGGTCTTCCTCGACCTGTCCATCGCCGAGAACATCGCCTTCGGCACGCCGTTCCCGAAGAACCGCGCCGGCAAGATCGACTGGAAGGCGCTGAACCGCCGGACGGCCGAGCTGCTGGCGCTGTTCCAGGTCGACGCCGACCCCAGCACGCTGCTGGGCGCGCTGCGCGCCGCCGACCGCACCCGGGTGGCGATCATCCGCGCGGTGCAGGACCGAGAGGACGCCACCAGCGGCGTGCTCGTCCTGGACGAGCCGACCGCGGCGCTCCCGGCGTCGGAGGTGGAGCACCTGCTCGACAGCCTGCGCCGCTACGCCGCCGCCGGCCAGACCATCCTCTACGTCAGCCACCGGCTGGACGAGGTGCTGTCGGTGGCCGACCGCGTGACGGTCCTGCGGGACGGCCGGAAGGTCGCCACGGTGGACGCCGAGGGGCTGACCGAGGGCGACCTCGTGGAGCTGATCGTCGGTCGCCCCATCGACCGGATGTTCCCCGAGCCGACGGACGCGCCCGACCGCGAGGTGGCGCTGACCGTGTCGGGGCTGCGCGGCGGTCCGCTCAAGGACGTCTCCTTCGCCCTGCACCAGGGCGAGGTCCTCGGCCTGGCCGGACTGCTCGGATCGGGTCGCTCGGAGCTGCTGCGGATGCTGTTCGGGGCCTATCCGGTGAGCGCGGGCACGATCACCCTCGGCGGCCGCGAGGTCCGCTTCGCCGGACCGTCCGAGGCCATGTCGGCCGGCGTGGCGTACGTCCCCGAGGAGCGGCAGGCCGATGCGCTCTTCCAGGGGCAGTCCGTCCGGGCCAACATGACCGCGGGCGCGGCGTCGAGCTACTTCTCGAAGCTGCTCTTCCGCCACGACGACGAGAAGCGCGACAGCGCCGACGCGATCCGGCGGTTCCTCATCCGGGTCGGCACCGACACCCAGCCCGTCGAGACGCTGTCGGGCGGGAACGCCCAGAAGGTCGTCCTGGCCCGCTGGCTGCGCCGCCGGCCCACGGTCCTGCTGCTCGACGAGCCCACCCAGGGCGTCGACATCGCCGCCCGCGCCGAGATCTACGCGCTCGTGCGCGAGGCGACCCGGCAGGGCACGTCGGTGCTGCTGGTCGCCAGCGACCCGGAGGAGATGGCGCACGCCTGCGACCGGGTGATCGTCCTGCGCAACGGCCGGATCACGGCCGACGTCCGTCCGCCGATCGAGGCCCACCGCCTCACCGAGCTCGTCAACCTCGCAGAGAAGGCCTCGTGACCGCCACCACACCCTCACCCGAGAGGTCCGCCGTGACCGACGTACCCGCTCCGCGGGCGGAGGCCCCACCCGTCGCGCCCCCGACCGCCGGCGCGCCGGCGCGGCCGCGCCGCAACCCCTCGTCGTACGCGTTCGGCTTCCTGCGCCAGTACTCGCTGCTGGTGCTCCTGGTCGCCTCGGTCGTCTTCTACAGCACCTGGAACGACACCGCCGGGGTCTTCAACCAGACCGGCGTCTTCCAGAACATCGCAGCCAGCCAGTCGGTCCTCGCGGTGCTCACCCTCGGGCTGCTGATCCCGATGATCTCCGGCAACCTCGACCTGTCGATCGGCTCCACCGCCGGCCTGTCGAGCATCGCCGCGGCCGGTCTCTACGCCGACCAGGGCGCGCCGCTGATCGTCGGGCTGCTCTTCGGCATCGGTGTCGGCTCGGTCGTCGGGCTGGTCAACGGCCTGGTCGTCACCCGGTTCAACATCGACAGCTTCATCGTCACGCTGGGCACCGCGTCGCTGATCCTGGGCGTCGTCAACTGGTACTCCGGCGGGACCTCGATCATCCAGGGCATCCCGCAGTCGATCATCGACTTCGGTGGCGGGCGTGCGCTGGGCGTGCCGAAGCTGTTCTACGTCCTGGTCGTCGTGGCCTTCCTGGTCTGGTACCTGCTGGAGCAGACGCCGTACGGCCGGAACCTGCACGCCATCGGCTCCAACAAGGCCGCGTCGCGCCTGGTCGGCATCCGGGTCGAGCGCGACACCTGCCTGGCGTTCGTCCTGTCGGGCACCTTCGCCGGGCTGGCCGGCGTGATGGTGCTGGCCCAGCAGGGCGCCGGCAACCCGCAGGTCGGCCAGAGCTTCACGCTCACCGCGATCGCGGCCGCCTTCCTCGGCGCCGCGTCCTTCAAGCTCGGAAAGCTCAACGTCCTCGGCTCGCTCGTGGCGATCTTCTTCCTCGCCGTGAACATCACCGGCCTGCAGTTCGCCGGTGTCGCCAACTGGATCAGTGACGTCTTCACCGGCCTTTCGCTGGTGCTGGCCGTCGCGTTCGCCGGGATCCTCTCCCGGCCGCGCAAGCACAAGCCCGCCGCCACCTCCGCGCCCGCGGAGGCAACCGGTGCCTGACCTGTCGACACCCCTCACAGAAGAGAGCCCGAGCATG
>SCTD01000437.1 GCA_004299215.1 Frankiales bacterium
TCGAGCTCGAGGAGGCCGACCCCGAGGTCGACACCTTCGGCGTCGCCAAGGTCGAGGACTTCACGTGGACCGCCATGCTCGACATGGCGACCTGCACCGAGTGCGGCCGCTGCCAGAGCCAGTGCCCGGCGTGGAACACCGGCAAGCCGCTCAGCCCCAAGCTGCTGATCATGAACCTGCGCGACCACCTGTTCGCCAAGGCGCCGTACATCCTCGGCTCGAGGACCGCCCCCGAGGACTACGTCCCGGACTTCTCCAACGCGGGTACGCACAGCGGCCACGCGGTCCCCGAGGACGGCTACGCGCGGGTCGAGGGCACCAACCACGACCAGGCCGTACGCCCGCTCGTCGGCACCGCGGAGGAGGGCGGGGTCATCGACCCCGACGTGCTCTGGAGCTGTACGACGTGCGGCGCCTGCGTCGAGCAGTGCCCGGTCGACATCGAGCACGTGGACCACATCCTCGACATGCGCCGCTACCAGGTGCTGATCGAGAGCGCGTTCCCGAGCGAGGCGGGCGTGATGCTGCGCAACCTCGAGAACAAGGGCAACCCGTGGGGGCTGAACAACAGCGCCCGCACGGAGTGGATGGAGGGCCTGCCCTTCGAGGTCCGCGTCGTGGAGGACACCATCCCGGACGAGGTCGAGTACCTCTTCTGGGTCGGCTGCGCCGGCGGCCTCGAGGACCGCGCCAAGAAGGTCACCCGTGCGTTCGCCGAGCTGCTGCACACCGCGGGCGTCGAGTTCGCCGTGCTCGGCGAGATGGAGGCGTGCACGGGTGACCCGGCCCGGCGGCTGGGCAACGAGTTCGTCTTCCAGATGCTCGGCATGCAGAACGTCGAGGTCCTCAACGGCGTGGGAGCCGGTCGCGAGAACCACGTCAAGATCGTGGCGACCTGCCCGCACTGCTTCAACACGCTCGCCAACGAGTACCCGCAGCTCGGCGGCCACTACGAGGTCGTCCACCACACGCAGCTGCTGGGCAAGCTCGTCGACGAGGGCCACCTCGTGCCGGTCACCCCGGTCGACGAGAAGGTGACCTACCACGACCCGTGCTACCTGGGTCGGCACAACCGCGTCTACACCCCGCCACGCGAGATCCTCGACGCCATCCCGGGCTTCCAGACCGTCGAGATGACGCGCTGCAAGGAGCGCGGCTTCTGCTGCGGCGCCGGCGGCGCCCGGATGTGGATGGAGGAGAAGATCGGCAAGCGGATCAACGTCGAGCGCACCGACGAGGCGCTCGGCACCGACGCCGACCTGATCTCCACCGCCTGCCCGTTCTGCATCGTGATGCTCAGCGACGCGGTGACGGCGAAGGTCCAGGAGGGCACGGCCAAGGAGGGCGTGCAGGTCCTCGACGTCAGCCAGATCCTCGCCCGCTCGCTGAAGTCCCCGGCGCTCGTCGGTGCCGATGCGACCCAGGCCGAGGCGTCCCCGGAGTCGGCGGCGACCCCCGACTCCGCGGCGATGGGCACCGGCGAGGCAGGCGAGGCCCCCGGCGGTGCCAGCGAGGGCCAGGGACCGGGCGGGCCCGAGAAGCCCTAGCTGCCCGGAGTACCGTGCGGCGGTGACCCGGACCGGCGGCGGCTGCGCGTTCTGCGGTGCCGCCGGCTCGCTCGTCGACAGCTGCGTGGTCGAGGACAAGTGGAGCCGCGCCTTCGGCGGCGACCCCGTGGTGGCGCTGGACCACGGCTGGTACACCGACGCGACCGGCGAGCGCGTCCCGGCCGATCACCGCGACAACGCGAAGTTCTTCCGGCCCTACCTGCGGGCGCTGTGCGACTTCTGCGCGCACGGCTGGGTGGAGGACGTCCGCTGGCGGGCCGAGCCGGAGCTGCTGGCGCTGGCCCGCGGCGGCGAGCCTGCGCCCCACCCGTCCGCGGCGGTCGAGCGGTGGGCGCGGCTGACCGCCCTGCTGGCCGAGCTGCTGGAGGGCATGCCGACTGCCGCGACCGACGCCCAGCGCGGCGCCGTGCACCGGGGCACGTCCGCCGACCCCGAGATCGACGTACGCGTCTTCGCTCTCCAGCAGGCGCTTCCAGCCCGGGTGCACCTCAGCCAGGTGCCGATCGGCACCGGCATGGTCCAGGTCGTCTCGGTCGACGTCGCCCACTTGAGCACCCTGGTCGTCATCCCGTCCGACGCGCGGGCCCGCTCCGTGGTCGACGCCGCGGGGCTGGCCGGCGCCCTGCCAGCCGGTCGTACGCACGTCGATCTGACGGCGACCGCGCACCCGCAGCGGGTGGCCGTCGAGCGGCTGTGCAGCACGGCGAGCACCGCCGCGCACTGAGGTCCGGAGCGGGCGACGGGAATCGAACCCGCGTGTCCAGCTTGGGAAGCTGGCGCTCTACCATTGAGCTACGCCCGCAGAGCGCTGTGAACTCTAGCCGCTCCGGCTACTGCGTCGGGGTGCGGCTGAAGCGCAGATAGGACCGGCTCGGCGTCGGGCCGCGCTGGTCCTGGTAGCGGCTGCCGTAGACCGACGAGCCGTACGGGTGCTCTGCCGGCGACGACAGCGGCAGCACGCAGATCTGGCCGATCTTCATGCCCGGGTAGAGCATGATCGGCAGGTTCGCGACGTTCGACAGCTCCAGCGTGACGTGCCCGCTGAAGCCCGGGTCGATGAACCCGGCGGTGGAGTGCGTGAGCAGCCCGAGCCTGCCGAGCGACGAGTTGTGGGTGGGTACGAACGTGCGGCCGACGAGGAACATCCCGCTCTCCGCCGCCACCTGGATGCAGCGCACGGGGACGCTCGCAACCTGCCGCACCGCGACGACCGCGCGGAACCGCGACTGACGCAGCTTGGGAGCGAGTCGGGCGAGCTTGCGCTCGAGCCGGAACACCGGCAGGTGCGGGGTGAACTTCACCTGGTAGCCCGGCGACTGCTCGACCCCGTTGAGGGTGACCCGCTTCTTGCGCTTGACCGGACGGAGTCCGAGAGACGCGGCCAGCTCGACGACGGCGTCGGACAGGTGCTCCAGGGTGCTGATGAACTCGCAACGGCCGATGTCGTCCGCGTAGCCGTCGCTGTCCATGAGCCCCTGCAGCAGAGCCAGCCGCTGCTCGTACCCGGCCGTCAGGTAGTAGGCCGGGACGTGCTTCTCGTTGAGCAACCCCTCGTGCCGGAGCACGGAGTTCAGACCCTCATCCGCGCAGGACGAGGTCCCGTCACCCAGCCAGACGCCGAGGACGTACGGGTCGATCGGCAGGTCGTCGCGCTCCGCGTACTGCGCCGCACCCGCCAGCGCGATGTGGTGGTTCCACTCGCGGCCCACCCGCAGGGTGGAGGCCAGCTGCTCGGTGGTGCGGCTCCGGGCCGGTAGCCCCCGCGCGCGCTCGGCCTTCGTCCGCGTCACCCACTGGTGCGAGGCGTCCGCGATGAACGACGACCCGTCCGACAGCAGCACCTCGTAGCACGGCCGCTCGTCCATCGGGTCCGTCGTCGCGACGACCGTCGTCGGGCGCCCCTGCTCGTCGAAGACCTCGTCGCCCGCCTCGAGGTGCTCCATCGTGGTCCAGCCCCAGGGCGTCGGCACCTCGGTGCTGAGCGCCAGCGCCTTCCCCTCCAACCGGGCGGCAAGATCATCCCCCAGCGAGATCACCTCGAGCGTCGACCCGAGCACGAACTCCCCGGGGTGCAGGATGAACGGCTCCTCGCCGTCGGGCTCGACCAGCTCGGTGAGGTCGTCCTGGGCGATCGCCGGGTCGATGTGGGTGTAGCGGTGGTTGGCGAAGACGCGGAAGTAGCGGTCGAGCCGCACGTCGACGCTGCTCGGCTGGACCATCGCCTCGTCGTAGGGCGCGAGGCCCATCCGGCCCGACGCCAGGGCGGCCTTGAGGTCGCGGTCGCTCAGCAGCATGGCGGCGACCCTATCGGCCGTCCTCCGCCCGGGGCGGGAGCGCCGTACGCTCCTGCGCCAAGCGCTCCTACCCCTTGCACCCGAACGGGTGATCGCAGAACGCCGCGGTCTGCCGATCTTCCGACTCAGCGCCCATCTGCGACCTGGCGCCCGAGGAGCCGACGTGAGTCACGACCTGGAAGCGATCGCGGCGGCGCTGCGCGCGCTGCCCGGCGTCGACGACGCCGCCGTGCACCCCGACGGGGCCGGCGGTCTGGACAGCCTGCGGCTGGACCTGTCCCCGGGGGCGGACGGCCTGGAGGTGGCCGGAGCTGCCAGCCGACTGATCCGGGAGCGGTTCGGCACCGAGGTGGACACCGCGCAGGTGCACGTCGTCGACGCGCAGGGACCGACGCAGCAGGGCGCCGAGCCGAAGGTGCCCGCACAGCGCGCCTCCCGGCCCGAGATCGTGCGGACCGACCTGGTCACGGCCGGTCATGACTTCTCCGCCACCGTCGTGCTGAGCTCCCGCTCCCGCGCGGCCACCGGCGACGCGCGCGGCACGATCACGCCGCAGGGCATGCAGCGCGCCGTCGGCCAGGCCACGCTCCGGGCGATCGAGCGACTGGCCCGCGACAGCGCCCGGATCGAGCTCGACACCGTCGTCATCACGCAGGCGGGCGACCAGCGGACCGCGCTGGTCACGCTGACGATGCTGTCCTCGCACGGCACCGAGCGGCTGACCGGCTCGGCCGTGGTGCGCGAGGACGAGAGCCGCGCGGTCGTCCGTGCCACGCTGGACGCGCTGAACCGGCGGCTCGAAGCCCTGCTGGCCTGACGGCCCTGTCCGCCGTTCGGCGGACGCACACCGACCGAACGGCTGAGGCCCGCCACGCCGCGCGCACGCGATGCTGGCCCGAGCGCTCCCGTGACCCGGCCGGCG
>SCTD01000043.1 GCA_004299215.1 Frankiales bacterium
TCGTCCCCGAGGAGAACGCACCTCGCGGCGGCACCGCGTCCGACGTCGACGCCCGGCTCGGCCGGCTGCTCGAGGAGCTGCTCGTCTCGGCCGAGGCCACCGGGGACACCGTCGTCCTGCGCACCCCGCCCGGCGGTGCCCAGCTGCTGGCCTCGGCGCTCGACCGCGCCGGCCTGCCCGACGTCGCCGGCACCCTCGCCGGCGACGACACCGTCCTGCTCGTCACCCGCACCCCGGCCACCCCGGCCTGCACCGCCCTCGCCGAGCGCCTCCTGCGCCTGGCCGAGGGTCGACCACTAGGAGAAGCACAGTGAGCAAGGACCGCATCGTTCTGGCCTACTCCGGCGGACTGGACACGTCCGTCGCCATCGGCTGGATCGCGGAGGAGACCGGAGCCGAGGTCGTGGCCGTCGCCGCCGACGTCGGCCAGGGCGGCGAGGACCTCGAGGTCATCCGCCAGCGCGCGCTGGACTGCGGCGCCGTCGAGGCCGTCGTCGCCGACGTCCGCGACGAGTACGCCGATGAGTACTGCCTGCCTGCTCTGCAGGCCAACGCGCTCTACATGGGCCGCTACCCGCTGGTGTCCGCGCTGAGCCGCCCGCTCATCGTCAAGCACCTCGTCGCCGCCGCGAAGAAGTACGGCGCGTCGACCGTGTCGCACGGCTGCACCGGCAAGGGCAACGACCAGGTGCGCTTCGAGGTCGGCATCGGCGCCCTCGCCCCCGACCTGCGCGTCATCGCGCCGGTCCGCGACTCCGGCATGACCCGCGACAAGGCCATCGCCTTCGCGGAGGAGAAGGGGCTGCCCATCGACGTCACCAAGAAGTCGCCCTACTCCATCGACCAGAACGTCTGGGGCCGCGCCGTCGAGACCGGCTTCCTCGAGGACCCGTGGAACGGCCCGATCGAGGACGTCTACTCCTACACGCAGGACCCGACCGTGGCCCGCGAGCCCGACGAGCTGGTGCTGACCTTCGTCGACGGCGTCCCGACCGCGATCGACGGTCAGCCGGTCAGCGTGCTGCAGGCGATCGAGCAGCTCAACGCCCGCGCCGGCGCGCAGGGCGTCGGCCGGCTCGACATGGTCGAGGACCGGCTCGTCGGCATCAAGAGCCGTGAGGTCTACGAGGTGCCGGGCGCCCAGGTGCTCATCACCGCGCACCAGGAGCTCGAGGCGCTGACCGTCGAGCGCGACCTGGCCCGGTTCAAGCGGGGCGTCGAGCAGCGCTGGGCCGAGCTGGTCTACGACGGCCTGTGGTTCTCGCCGCTCAAGCGCGCCCTCGACGAGTTCCTGCGCTCCTCGCAGCGGCACGTCAGCGGGGACATCCGGCTGACCCTGCACGGCGGTACCGCCACCGTGACCGGCCGGCGCAGCGACGCCTCGCTCTACGACTACAACCTGGCGACCTACGACGCGGAGGACACCTTCGACCAGTCGCTCGCCAAGGGCTTCGTCGAGCTGTGGGGCATGCCGAGCAAGATCGCCGCCAAGCGCGACCAGCGGCTCGGCGGCTCGTGACGTCCGACGAGGGCGAGCAGCAGGAGCGCACGTCCCTGTGGGGCGGCCGGTTCGAGGGCGGTCCCGCCGAGGCCCTCGCCCGGCTGTCCGTCAGCGTCCACTTCGACTGGCGGCTCGCGCCGTACGACCTGCTCGCCTCCCAGGCGCACGCCAGGGTGCTGCACCGCGCCGGGCTGCTCACCGGCGACGAGCTCTCCCGCATGCTCGGCGCGCTCGACGAGCTCCGGAAGGAGGTCGCCGACGGCTCCTTCCGCCCGCGGGTGGAGGACGAGGACGTGCACACCGCGCTGGAGCGCGGGCTGCTCGAGAAGCTCGGCACCCTCGGCGGCAAGCTGCGCGCCGGCCGCTCCCGCAACGACCAGGTCGCCACCGACCTGCGCCTCTACCTGCGCGACCACGCCCGGCTCGTCGTCGACCGGCTCGCCGACCTCGAGCAGGCGCTGCTCGACCAGGCCGAGCAGCACCTGGACACCCCGGCACCCGGCATGACTCACCTGCAGCACGCGCAGCCGGTGCTGTTCGCCCACCAGCTGCTCGCGCACGTGCAGGCCTTCGCCCGCGACGTGCACCGGCTGCGCGACTGGGACCTGCGCACCTCGGTGTCACCGCTCGGCAGCGGAGCGCTCGCGGGGTCGTCGCTGCCGGTCGACCCCATCTCGACGGCCGCCGAGCTCGGCTTCGGCTCCGCGGCGCCCAACTCCATGGACGCCGTCTCCGACCGCGACTTCGCCGCCGAGTTCCTCTTCGTCGCGGCGCTGCTCGGGGTGCACCTGTCCCGGCTCGGCGAGGAGGTGGTGCTGTGGAACTCCACCGAGTTCGGCTGGGTCACCCTCGACGACGCCTTCTCGACCGGCTCGTCGATCATGCCGCAGAAGAAGAACCCCGACATCGCCGAGCTCGCGCGAGGCAAGGCCGGCCGGCTGATCGGCCACGTCACCGGCCAGCTCGCCATGCTCAAGGGCCTGCCGCTGACCTACGACCGCGACATGCAGGAGGCGCAGGAGCCCTGCTTCGACGCCGTCGAGACGCTGCTGCTGGTCCTTCCCGCGATGGCCGGGATGATCGCCACGATGACCGTCCACGCCGACGTCCTCGAGGCCTCCGCGCCGACCGGCTTCGCCCTCGCGACCGACGTCGCCGAGCTGCTCGTCAAGAACGGCGTGCCGTTCCGGGAGGCGCACGAGGCGGTGGGGCACCTGGTCGTGTGGTGCACGGTCCACGGCAAGGAGCTGCACGAGGTCAGCGATGCCGAGCTGGCGCACGTCTCGCCCCACCTGACGCCCGACGTCCGCTCCGTCCTGGACGTACGAGGGGCGATCGCGGCGCGCGACGGTCACGGCGGCACCGCTCCCGTGCGGGTCCAGGAGCAGCTCGACACCGTGCTGCTCGAGGTCGCCGCGCAGCGTCGGTGGGCGGCTGCGGCCCCGCACTGAACGTGGAGCTGACCGGTCCCGCCGACCAGGTCGCCCCGGGCCTGCTCGGGGCGGTCGTGGTCTGCGGCGAGGTCGCCGTCCGCCTCACCGAGGTCGAGGCGTACGCCGGCGAGGCCGACCCCGGCTCGCACGCCTTCCGCGGACGCACCCCGCGGAGCGAGGTGATGTTCGGGCCGGCCGGCGTGGCGTACGTCTACCTCTCCTACGGCATGCACTGGTGCATGAACGTCGTGACCGGGCCTGACGGCTCCGCCTCGGCGGTGCTGCTGCGGGCGGGGCAGGTGGTCGAGGGCCTCGACGTCGCGCGGGAGCGGCGGGGCGGCGTCCGCGACCGCGACCTGGCCCGCGGGCCGGCTCGGCTGACCAAGGCGCTCGGCGTGACGGGGGAGCTGGGCGGCACCGACCTGCTGGACCCGGCCGCACCGCTGCGCCTGGTCCCGGGTGTCCCCGTGGACTCCTCCGCCGTGCGGACCGGCCCCCGGGTCGGGGTCTCCGGCGCCGGCGCGCCGACCCCGTGGCGGTTCTGGGTCGACGGCGACCCGACCGTGTCGCAGTACCGGCCGGCCGTGGTGCGGCGGCGCGCATGACGGGCTCGCTCCGCGGCCGCATCGGCGTCGTGTCGGGGGCCGGTCGCGGCCTCGGTGCCGCCGTGGCCGA
>SCTD01000438.1 GCA_004299215.1 Frankiales bacterium
GCCTGGCCACCGGCCCTTCTCATCGGGTCGTGGTACCGGGCAGCGCCCTCGGCGGCGCGCTCGTCCTGGTGCTCGCCGACCTGCTGGCCCGCACCGCCGTGGCCTACCAGGAGCTGCCGCTCGGAGTGCTCACGGCCGCAGTCGGCGGGCCGTTCTTCTTCTGGCTGCTGCGCCGCACCCGGGCTCGGTCAGGGGGCTGGGCATGACGCTGCGGCTGGTCGGCGCGACCGTCCGCCGCGGGAGGCGCACGGTCCTCGACCGCGTCGACCTCGACGTGCGCCCCGGCGAGCTGCTGGCCGTGCTCGGACCCAACGGCGCCGGGAAGTCCACCGCCCTCGCGGCCCTGTCCGGAGATCTCCGGCTCGTCGGCGGCAGGGCCGAGCTGGACAGCCGGCCGCTGACTGTCTGGGGCACAAGGGATCTCGCCCGCCGGCGGGCCGTGCTGCTGCAGTCCGGCGGCGTGGCGTTCCCCTTCTCGGTTCTCGACGTCGTCCGGATGGGGCGCACGCCGTGGCGCGGCACGTCCGCCGAGGTCGGCGACGACGACGCGGTCGAGCGGGCGCTGGCTGTGATGGAGCTCGACGGCTTCGGGCACCGCCCGGTCACGTCGCTGAGCGGCGGCGAGCAGGCCCGCGTCGCGCTCGCGCGCACGCTCGCGCAGGAGACCGGGATCCTGCTGCTGGACGAGCCGACGGCCGCGCTCGACCTGCATCACGCCGAGACCGCGCTCCAGCACCTGCGCGCGCTCGCCGCGTCGGGCCGGGCCGTCGTCGCGGTGCTGCACGACCTCGACCTGGCATCCGCCTACGCCGACCGGGTGGTGCTCGTCGCCGGTGGCCGGCTCGTCGCCGACGGCCCACCGGGCACCGCCCTGGACCCGACGCTGCTGAGCGACGCCTACGGCCACCCCGTCGAGGTGGTCCGGCACCCGAGGTCGGGTCGGTCGGTCGTGCTCCCGCTGCGCTAGGGCTCCAGGAAGAACGGCGCGGCGTACGCGATGCCGGTTCCGGAGGAGGCGTACTCCGACGGCGCGCGGCCGTCCGCGGGCTGCGTCGGGTCGGTGAGCCGAAGGACGACCCAGCGACCGTCCTCGACGTCGATCGGGGCCTCGAAGGAGATCAGCTCGCCGTCGGCGGGGTAGGCGATCCGCTCGGTGTGCACGATCCGCGGGGCCGGCGAGCCGGTCATCAGCACCTGCACGTCGAGCGGCTGGCCCACGAACTCGACGCCGCGGTCGACGTCGACGGTGAAGCGCATCAGGCCCTTGCGCTGCTTCACGGTCGAGCCCATCTGCCGTCCGTTGGCGGCCGCGCCGAAGCGCAGCCCGCGAAGCCGCGTGGAGAAGAACCGCCGGGACAGCATCGCCTCGCGGACGCCCTCACGCGTCAGCTGACGGACGTAGAGACCGGCGCGTCCCTTGCCATCGGGGTAGCCCCAGTCGGTTCCGTGCTCGTCGGTGACCCCGAGAAGCCCGACGCGCCAGCCCTTGTCGAGGCACTCCGCGATCGGCGAGCGCATCCCGGTGTCGAGTCCCTCGAAGAGGTAGTCCTCGCCGCGGTTGAAGACCTCGAGGCTGACGACGCGGTCGGCGATGCGGGCGTCGTAGGTGAAGTAGCCGAAGCGCCCGGTCTCGCGGCCCGGGTGGTTGAAGCCGACGATCCCGTCGCCGCCGCCGGACAGCAGCACGCCCGCCGCCGGGACCTGCGCCGGGTCGCGGTCGATCCAGTCGTAGAACGCCTTCATCCCGGCGCCGTTGCTCGGGAAGGCGCGCACCGCGGCGTCGACGGCCGGTGCGACCGAGGGGCCGAGGCCGGGGACGTCGTGCAGGTACTGCGCGAGGCCCTCGCCGGTGGTGTTGCCCGCGGTGGACAGCGGGTCGACCCAGTCCTGGGAGAACCAGACGTTCATGTGACCGAGCGTCGGGCTGGACCACTCGAAGCCGCGGATCGCCGTGAACGAGTGGTCCACGTTGGCGGCGTCCGCGAGCTCGCCGCTGGCCGCCCACTGCGCCTCGTCGATGCCCTCGGCCCCGCTGCACCGGCCGTCGGAGCACAGCGCCTCGACCGACAGCGCCTTGCTCACGGTCGCGTGGTCGGTCAGCGCGGCGACGTCCAGACCCGCGGAGCGCATCGAGGCGAACGCCGCGGCGGGGTCGCCGTCGCCGTCGCTGTAGAGCGTGTGGTTGTGCAGGTCAGCGTGCACCAGTGCTGTGCCGGGGAACAGCCGGCTCTGCCGCGAGGTCGCGAACTCGTTGCGCGGCCCGAGCGGTCCGGCGAGGGCAGGGCGGGCGAGCAGCAGCGCCCCGGAGGCGGCACCTGCCTTGAGGACGGTGCGGCGACTGATCGGCATGAGGAGCGAGGTTCGGCACACACGGCCGATCTCCTGCGCGGTCGGGTCGTACCGGCCCCTACGCTTTCTCCCGGTCGCCCACGCCGCGGCTCCCGCTCTCCCCCCACACCACCGAGGTCCTCGTGCGCCTGCGCCTGACGCCCCGTGACACGTCCTTCTACGACCAGTTCGCGGCTGCGGCCCGCAACATCGTCGACGCCGCCGAGGTGCTGCAGCAGGTGGTCACTGCCGGCCCCGGCGAGCGCGTGGCCCTGAACGAGCGGATGCGGGACATCGAGCACGCGAACGACGAGGTCACCCACGAGGTGATGCGCCGGCTCAACAGCACCTTCGTCACGCCGTTCGACCGCGAGGACATCTACCGGCTGGCCAGCGAGCTGGACGACGTCGTCGACCACCTCGAGGCGGCCGCCGACCTGATCCTGCTCTACGAGATCGACGAGCTGCCGGCCACCACGCGGCAGGTGGTGGACGTGCTCGTCAAGGCCGCGCACGCCACCGCGGAGGCGATGCCGCGGCTGCAGGGGATGAAGGACCTCGCGCCGTACTGGATCGAGGTCAACCGGCTGGAGAACGAGGCCGACCAGCTCTACCGGCGCACGGTCGCGACGCTCTTCAACGGGCAGTACGACGCGCTCACCGCCATCAAGCTGAAGGATCTCGCGGACCAGGTCGAGGCGGCCGCCGACGGGCTCGAGGACGTCGCGGACACCGTCGAGACCATCGCGCTCAAGGAGTCCTAGGACCTTGTCCCCCGAGCTGATCGGGCTGATCGCGATCGTCGTGATCGCCCTGGTCTTCGACTACACGAACGGCTTCCACGACGCGGCGAACGCCATCGCCACCGCCGTCTCCACCCGGGCACTCACCCCGCGGGCGGCGCTCGCGATGGCGGCGGTCGCCAACCTCATCGGTGCCCTCGTCGCCACCGGTGTCGCCAAGACGGTCGGGTCCGGGATCATCACCGCGCCCCAGGACTCCGTGGGACTGGTCCTGGTCTTCAGCGCGCTGGTCGGCGCCATCACCTGGAACCTCATCACGTGGTACTTCGGGCTGCCCTCGTCCTCCAGCCACGCTCTGATCGGCGGTCTCGTCGGAGCCGCGCTCGCTGCCTCGAGCGACGTGCAGTGGGGCGGCGTGTTCGACAAGGTCGTCATCCCGATGGTGCTGTCACCGCTGATCGGCTTCGGCCTCGCCTACCTGCTGATGCTGGCGATCCTCTGGGGCTTCCGTCGCGGATCGCCCTCGAAGGTGAACCGCGGCTTCCGTCGGGCGCAGATCGTGTCGGCCGCTGCGATGGCGTTCGGCCACGGCTTGCAGGACGCGCAGAAGACGATGGGCGTCATCGTGCTGGCCCTGTTCACCTACGGCGCGCAGGACGACTTCGACGTCCCGCTCTGGGTCAAGGTCTCGGCCGCGCTCGCCATCAGCGCCGGCACCTACGCGGGCGGCTGGCGCATCATGCGCACCCTCGGCCGCCGCATCATCGAGCTCGACCCGCCGCGCGGCTTCGCCGCGGAGACCACCGCCGCCGGCGTGCTCTACACGACCGCCTTCGTCTACGAGGTGCCGGTCTCGACGACCCACACCATCACGTCCTCGATCATGGGCGTCGGCGCCACCCGACGGCTGTCCGCCGTCCGCTGGGGCGTCGCCCGCACCATCGTCGCGGCGTGGGTGCTGACCATCCCCGCCGCCGCGGCGGTCGCCGCCGGGTTCTACGAGCTGGCGCGGCTGGCGATCCTGTGACCCGTCCCTCGCTGTCGCGCCGGCTGCTCGCCGAGCTGCTCGGCACGGCCGGGCTGGTCATGGTCGTGGTCGGCTCGGGAATCGCCGCCAGCCGGCTCAGCCCCGACGACGTCGGGCTGCAGCTGCTCGAGAACGCTGTCGCCACCGGCCTGGGTCTGTTCGTGCTGATCCTCGTCCTCGGCCCCGTCTCGGGTGCGCACCTGAACCCGGTCGTCTCGCTGGCCGACGCCGTGCTCGGCCGCCAGTCGGGAGGGCTGCCGCTGCGCGACGTCCCGTCGTACGCCGTCGCGCAGGTCCTCGGGGCAGTCGCCGGCGCGGTGCTCGCCAACCTG
>SCTD01000439.1 GCA_004299215.1 Frankiales bacterium
GGCCAGCCGTCCGTACGACAAGGGTCGCGACGGGTTCGTGCTCGGGGAGGGCGCGGGCGTCCTCGTGCTGGAGACCGAGGCGCACGCCGCCGCGCGCGGTGCCACGGTCCGCGCCCGGCTCGCCGGGGCCGGCCTCGCCAGCGACGCGCACCACGTCACCGCTCCCGACCCGACCGGTGCCGGCGCAGCCCGCAGCATCACCGCCGCGCTGCGCGACGCGGGTGTCGCCGCGACGGATGTCGGCCACGTCAACGCCCACGCGACATCCACCCCGCTCGGCGACCTGGCCGAGGCCCGGGCGCTGAACGCCGCCCTCGGCGCGCACCGCCCGCCGGTCAGCGCGACCAAGTCGTGCACCGGCCACCTGCTCGGCGCAGCCGGCGCGGTCGAGGCGATCGCCACCGTGCTCGCGCTCCAGTCCGGGGCGATCCCGCCGATCCGCAACCTGGACGACCCCGACGACGACGCCGACGTCGACGCCGTGCGCACCGTCGTGCGCCACCACGCTCACGACGTGGCGCTGTCGACCTCCTTCGGCTTCGGCGGGCACGACGTCTCGCTGGTGCTGACGCGATGACGAGCATGCTCACCCGCTCCGTCGCCGAGCAGGCGACGGCGCGGCTCCACCTGCTGCTGGACGACCCGCACGTGTTCGAGCACGCCGACGGCGTCGTCGTCGCGCGGGGCCGGATCGGCGACACCGAGGTGCTCGCCTTCTCCACCGATGCCACCGTGCAGGGCGGTGCGCTCGGCGAGGACAGCTGCCGCGCCATCGCCGCCGTCACCGACCAGGCCGTGCGCGAGCGCGTCCCGGTCGTCGGCATCTGGCACTCCGGTGGCGCGCGGCTGCGTGAGGGCGTCAGCGGGCTGCACGCCGTCGGCCAGGTCTTCGCGGCCCAGGTGCGCGCCAGCGGTCAGGTGCCGCAGATCTCGGTGGTGCTCGGCCCGGCGGCGGGCGGAGCGGCGTACGGTCCCGCCCTCACCGACGTCATCGTCATGGGACCGCAGGGACGCGTGCTGGTCACCGGGCCCGACGTCGTCCGCACCGTCACCGGTCAGGACGTCGACGCCGAGCGCCTCGGCGGGCCCGAGACGCATGCCCGCAGCGGCGTCGTGCACATCGGCGCCGACACGGACGCGGAGGCGCTGCAGCGCGCGCGGCTGCTGGTCGACCTGCTCGGCCGCCAGGGCGAGGTCGACGTCCGCCGGACCGACGGCCCCGACCCCGGCGCGCTGGTCCCGTCCGAGCACCGGCTCGCCTACGACGTGCGACCGGTGGTCCGCGCCGTCGTCGATCCCGGGACGTTCCTGGAGGTGCAGGAGGGCTGGGCGCGCAACGTCGTCACCGGCCTGGCGCGACTGGCCGGGCGTACGGTCGGCGTGGTCGCGAACAACCCGATCCGGATGGCCGGCTGCCTCGACGCGAGCAGCGGTGACAAGGCCGGTCGCTTCGTGCAGTGGTGCGACGGGAACGGCGTGCCCCTGGTGTTCCTCGTCGACGTCCCCGGCTACCTGCCGGGGGTGGGTCAGGAGGACGCCGGTGTCGTGCGCCGCGGCGCGAAGCTGCTGCACGCCTACGCCGCGTGCGTCGTGCCGCGCCTGACCGTCGTGCTGCGCAAGAGCTTCGGCGGCGCGTTCATCGCCATGGGCAGCAAGGGGCTGGGCGCCGACGCCGTCTTCGCCTGGCCGGGCGCGCAGGTCGACGTCATGGGGGCGAGCGCGGCGGTCGAGGTGCTGCACCGCCGCGAGCTCGCCGCGGAGCCCGATCCCGTACGTCGCGCCGAGCTCGTGCTGCGGCTGTCGGCCGCGCACGAGGCGACGACCGGCGGGCTGGGCCGCGCGCTCGGCAGCGGCGTCGTCGACGAGATCCTCGCGCCGGAGCAGACACGCGCCCGGCTCGTCACGGCGCTCGCCGCGCTCCCGGACACGCGTGGCCGTCACCGGAACCCGCCGCTGTGAGATCGGTACTCGTCACCGGTGGCAACCGGGGCATCGGCCTCGCCACCGCACAGGCGCTCCTCAAGGACGGCCACCGGGTCGCGATCACCTCGCGCAGCGGCGAGCCCGTCGACGACCTGCTGACGCTTCGCTGCGACGTGACCGACGACGAGCAGGTCGAGGCGGCGTTCTCCCTCGCCGAGGCGGAGCACGGTCCGGTCGAGGTGCTCGTCGCCAACGCCGGGATCAGCCGTGACGGACTGCTGCTGCGCAGCGGCGTCGAGGACTTCCAGGCGACGCTGGACGCCAACCTCACCGGCGCGTTCCGCGTCGCGAAGCACGCCAGCAAGGGGATGCTGCGCGGTCGCTGGGGCCGGCTCGTGTTCGTCTCGTCCGTGGTCGGCCTCACCGGCAGCGCCGGCCAGTCCTCCTACGCAGCGAGCAAGGCAGGGCTCGTCGGCTTCTCGCGCTCGCTCGCGCGCGAGCTCGGGAGCCGCGGCATCACCAGCAACGTCGTGTCACCGGGCTTCATCCGCACCGACATGACCGCGGCGCTGGACCCGGCTCGCCAGGAGGTGCTCGCCGCGGCGAACCCGCTCGGCCGGGCGGGCTGCCCGGAGGAGGTCGCGGGCGTGGTGGCGTTCCTCGCCAGCGACGCCGCGTCGTACATCACGGGCGCCGTGCTGCCGGTCGACGGCGGACTCGGGATGGGGCACTGATGACCACGGCGACCGCGTTCTCCCCGACCTACGTCGGGGGGGTGGCCTGCGCCGTCCTCGGCGAGGGCGGTCCCGTCACCGTCTTCGCCCACGGGCTGGGCGGCACGTCCGCCGAGACCCGCCCGCTGGCGGCGCGGGTGCCGGGGACCCGCGTGCTGCTGGACTTCCGCGGGCACGGCGACAGCGTCGCGCTGCCGGGCGGCTGGGACTACGACCTGCTCGCCGACGACCTGCTCGGTGTCGCGGACGCCTTCGGGGCGACCCGCGTCGTCGGCCTGTCCGTCGGAGCCGGCGCGCTGCTGCGCGTGCTGTCGCGGGACGCGACCCGGTTCGAGCGACTGGCCCTGGTGATGCCGGCAGCGATCGACCGCGGCCGCGACGACGGCGCGACCCTCGCGATCCGCCGGCTCGGACGGGCGATCGACGACGGTGACGTGGCCGCCGTCACGGAGCTGCTGCTGGCCGAGCTGCCGGAGGAGATCCGCGATCGGCGAGGGGTGCGACTGCTGCTCGCGCGCCGCGCGGCGCAGCTCGCCACCCGCCCCGCCCCGCGCCCCCGCCGGCCCGATCGGCCGCTGGCCGACCGGTCGGTCCTGCGCGCCGTCACCGCACCGACCCTGGTCGTCGCGCAGCAGCAGGACCCGCTGCACTGCGCCGACCTGGCCGCCGAGCTCGCCGCGGCGCTGCCGTACGCGCAGCTGCTCGAGCTGCCTCCCGGCGGCGTCTTCTGGACCGCGACCGCATCCGTCGCTGCCGCACTGGCAGCGCATCTCGCAGAGGACCTCACATGACCGGCCTGCTCGACGGCAAGCGACTGCTCATCACCGGCGTCCTGACGGAGCAGTCGATCGCCTTCGCGGTGGCGCGCACCGCGATCGAGCAGGGTGCGGACGTCGTGCTCACCGGGTTCGGCCGCGCCCTGTCGCTCACCACCCGCATCGCCCGCCGACTGCCCGGCGAGCCGCCGGTCGTCGAGCTCGACGTCACCTCGCCCGACGACCTGCGGCTGCTGCCCAAGCGCGTCGGCGAGCACGTCGACGGCCTGGACGGCGTGCTGCACGCGATCGGCTTCGCCCCCGCGGCCGCACTCGGGTCCGGAGTGCTGCAGACCGACTGGGCCGATGTCGGGACGGCGCTGCACGTGTCCACCTGGTCGTACCCCGCCCTCGCGGGCGCGTGCCTGCCGATGCTGACGCGCGGTGCGTCCTACGTCGGCCTGGACTTCGACGCGCGGGTCGCCTGGCCGGCGTACGACTGGATGGGTGTCGCGAAGGCGGGCCTGGAGTCCGCGAACCGCTACCTGGCGCGCGACCTCGGCGAGCACGGCGTCCGCGCCAACCTCGTCGCCGCCGGTCCGCTGAAGACGATGGCGGCGAAGAGCATCCCCGGGTTCGAGACGTTCGAGCAGGCCTGGGACGAGCGCGCGCCGCTGGGCTGGGACGTGCGCGACCCGGAGCCGGTGGCGCGTACGTGCGTCGCGCTGCTGTCGGACTGGTTCCCCGCGACGACCGGCACGGTCGTCTACGTCGACGGAGGGTTCAGCGCCGTCGGGGTGTGAGCGAGACTGGAGGCAGCACCACCCGCCTCCCGACTTGGAGAATCCCGTGCCGCAGGGGACCGTCCGCTGGTTCGACCCCGAGCGAGGCTTCGGCTTCCTGGCGCCCGAGGACGGCAGCGCCGACCTGTTCGTGCACGTGTCCGAGATCGCCGGAGACGGCGGGACGCGGCTGCTCCGCGAGGGCCAGGCCGTCGAGTACGAGGTCGGCCAGGGCGATCGGGGTCCGCAGGCGCGCGGCGTCCGCGTCACCGGCGACGTCGCCGCGGACGCCGCGCTCGGCGTCCTGGGCACCGTCAAGTGGTACGAGCCGGCCAAGGGCTACGGCTTCGCCGTGCCGGACGGCGGCGGGTCGGAGCTGTTCGTGCACAGCTCCGCCATCGTCACCGGCGGCGTGGTGACCGCCGGCCAGCGCGTGGCGTTCCTCGTCGGCGAGGGCGAGCGCGGCCCGCAGGCGGAGCACGTGCTGCCGTTGGGCGCCGGTGTCGCGGCACCGGTCGTCGCTGACGGCGCCGACGGCACCGTCACCTGGTACGACCCGGGCAAGGGCTTCGGCTTCGTCACCCCGGACGGCGGTGGCGAGGACGTCTTCGTGAACGTCCGCGCGCTGGGCGAGGGAGTGACCGCGCTGAACGACGGCGACCGCGTGTCGTACGACGTGGTCCAGGGCGACAGGGGTCCGCAGGCGCGGAACCTGCGCGTCGTGGGGGCTCCCGCAGCGATCAGCGCGCGGGGGCCGTCGGCACCTGCGAGGCCCAGGCGTGCGAGCGCGGGCGATGTGCCTGCCCGACCGGGCGAGGGCGTGGTCGCCCGCTACGACGCGGAGCGCGGCTTCGGCTTCATCACCCCTGATGCGGGTGGCGCCGACCTGTTCGTCCACATGTCCGTCCTCGTCGACCCCGCGCCGCTGCACAAGGGCGAGCGCGTCCGGTACACGGTGCGCCAGAGCGATCGGGGCGCGCAGGCTGATCGCGTCGAGCGGGTCTGAGCCCCAGAGCCGTACGCTCCGCGCGTGACGACTGCGCGCGCCGAGACGGTGCCGACCCCCGACGGCCGGACGTTCACGGCCCACTGCGCCGTCCCGGACCAGCCGGGGCCGGGGATCCTGCTGTTCCAGGAGATCTTCGGCGTGAACGACAACATGCGCGGGCTGGCCGACCGGCTGGCCCGAGAGGGCTACGTGGTGCTGGTGCCGGACGTGTTCTGGCGCATCGAGCCCGGCTTCGAGCGGAACGACGAGTCGGCGTTGCAGGAGTGCATGGCCATGGTGGGGCAGCTCGACTGGGAGACGGTCCCGGCCGACATCTCCGCCGCGCACGCCCAGCTGCTGTCACTGCCCGAGTGCACGGGCACCGTCGGGGCCGTCGGCTTCTGCCTGGGTGGGACGCTCGCCTTCCTGGCCGCCGCCAGGAGCCGCGTCGACGGCAGGGGGATCGATGCCGCGGTGAGCTACTACGGCTCGGGCAACAACGGGCTGCTGCCGCTGCTCGACGAGGTTCGGTGTCCCGTGCTCTTCCACTACGGCGACCGCGACCCGTACATCCCGACCGAGAGCATCGACGAGGTCGAGCGCGCGATCGCCGGGCGGCCCGGCATGCGCCTCGAGCGGTACGACGCCGGGCACGCGTTCTCGAACTGGGACGCCCCGTCCATGTACGACCAGTCGGCTGCGGAGGCCGCGTGGACGACGACCACGGCCTTCCTCGCCGAGCACCTGCGCTGAACCGGAGCCCGGTCGGGGCCACGCGATCAGCACGGGACTGACCCCCCTGCGTCATCGGTTCGTCGTGAACGGTGGGGACATTCCGGTGTACCGACCCCGTCGGAGCCGCCGGAGGACGCCATGACGATCGAGTACATGACCGACACCGGTCGGCTGCAGGTCGAGCACGTCGACAGGTCCGAGGTGCGTCGCTGGGCGGCGGAGCACCCGTTCGCGATCATCCTGCACGCCGTCCCCGACGAGCCCCAGGCCACCCGTCCGACGTAGCCCCGGGTCGTGCGGGCCGCGGCAGCACAGCGAGCCCTCGGCGTTGTCTCCGTCAGGTCAGCGCATTCCTCCTCGCTCAGTGGCTGAAGGTGACCTTGGGCAGCACGCGCCCGAGCCATCGCGGGACGTACCAGGCGGAGCGCCCGGTGAGCCGCATGAGCACCGGCAGCAGGAGCAGCCGGACCAGCGCGGCGTCGAGCAGGACGGCGACGCCGAGCACGATGCCCATCTCGCGAGGCGGCAGCGGACCGGACAGCGCGAAGGTGAAGAACACGGCGACCATGACGCCTGCGGCCGCGAAGATGACCCGGCCGGAGTGCGCGATGCCGCCGACCATGGCCTCGCGGGCGTCACCGCTGCGCTCCCAGTGCTCCTTCGCGCTGGCGAGCAGGAAGACCGTGTAGTCCATCGAGATCGCGAAGATCATCGCGAAGAAGAACACCGGTCCCCAGGCGTCGAGGAAGCCCTGTGACTCGAACCCCATCAGGTCGGCGCCGATGCCCTCCTGGAAGACCAGCCGGCTGACGCCGAACGCGGCTGCGGTGGCGAGCAGGCTGGTCACAGTCCCGAGCAGCGCCATCAGCGGTGCCTGCAGGGCGACGAGCAGCAGCAGGAAGCCGAGCACGAGGACGACTCCCATGACGATCGGCGTCTTCTCCGAGAGGAGCTCCTCCAGGTCGTGGTTCTCGGCCGCGGCGCCGCCGAGGAAGGCCTCAGCAGGCAGCGCGGTTCGCAGCCGGTCGATGGTGGCGCCCAGCTCGGGACTGGAGGGGTCGACGGTCGGCATCGCCTGGACCAGCACGAGCTCGCCGCCGGCGTTCGGCTGGGCCGGCATGGTCATCGCGATGCCGGGATCGGACGCCAGGATCTCGGTGACAGCGGCGGAGTCGGCGTTGCTCGCGACGATCTGCAGCGCGCCGGGTGCGCCCGCGCCGAAGCCCGCCTGCACGAGCGCGTAGCCCTGGCGGGACGAGTCGTCCTCCGGGACGACCTTGATCGACGGCATGCCGGTCTTCAGGCCGAGCACGGGGACGGCCAGTGCGACCAGCGCGACGGTCGCGATGAGGCCGAAGCCCAGCGGGCGGCGCCAGAGCCGCTCGCCCCACGCGGCGAACCTCGCGGAGCGGTGCTCGCCGCCGTGCACCCATGGCAATGAGAGGGCGTCGACCCGGTCGCCCAGGCGCGCCAGCACGGCGGGCAGCAGCGTCAGACTCGCCAGCAGCACGAACAGGACCGAGACCATGATGCCGAGTGCCATCGAGCGGAAGGCCGGCGACGGTACGAGCATCACCGCCGAGAGCGAGACCAGCACCGTCAGGCCGGAGAAGAGCACCGCCTTGCCAGCCGTGTCCATCGTCGTGGCGACGGCGTGCCGGACGTCCTCGCTCGAGCCCCAGTGCGCGGCACGGAACCGGTGCACGATGAACAGCGCGTAGTCGATGCCGAGGGCGAGCGCGAACATCAGCGCGAAGTTCATCGCCCAGATCGAGATGTCCGCGACGTGCGTGCCGAGGTACAGCGTGCCGGCAGAAGCCACGAGACCCAGGATCGTCAGCATCAGCGG
>SCTD01000440.1 GCA_004299215.1 Frankiales bacterium
CTACGCCGCGCTGGGCACGGTCCACGCGGCGTAGCAGTCCCGCACGTCGTCGACCAGCACGCGGATGCCGACCAGGTCGTAGATGTCGGTGAAGTCGCGGCCGCGGACGATCATCTTCTGGTAGATCGAGTAGTAGTGCTTCGGGCGTCCGGTGACCGTCGCCTTGATCTTGGCCGCCTTGAGGTCGTCGCCGATGCGCTCGACGACCTGGGCCAGCTGGGTGTCGCGGGACGGTGCACGCTCGGCCACCAGCCGGACGATCTCGTCGTACCGCTTCGGGTAGAGCGTCGCGAACGCGAGGTCCTCCAGCTCCCACTTGAGGGTGTTCATGCCGAGGCGGTGCGCCAGTGGGGCGAAGATCTCCAGGGTCTGTCGCGCGATCCGCTCCTGCTTCTCCTGCTTGAGCCAGCGGAGGGTGCGCATGTTGTGCAGCCGGTCGGCCAGCTTGATGACCAGCACGCGGGGGTCGCGGGCCATCGCGACGACCATCTTGCGGATCGTCTCGGCCTCGGCCGCCTCGCCGAACTGCACCTTGTCGAGCTTGGTGACCCCGTCGACCAGGTGCCCGACGTCGTCGCCGAAGTCGCGTCGGATGTCGTCGAGGGTGAGCATCGTGTCCTCGACGGTGTCGTGCAGCAGCGCCGCCACCAGCGTGGTGATGTCCATGCCGAGCTCGGCGAGGATCGTCGTGACGGCCAGCGGGTGGGTGATGTACGGGTCGCCGCTGCGGCGGTGCTGTCCCTCGTGGCACTGCTCCGCCACGGCGTACGCGCGCACGACCGGGCGCAGGTCGGCCTTGGGGTGGTTGCTCCGGATGGTGCGCGTCAGCGGCTCGAGGACCGGCGGGACGCCGCCGGCCTTGGCCGCGGTCAGCCGGGCCAGTCGGGCCCGGACGCGGCGACCGGACGGCGGGCCGGCGCTGTCGACGTCAGCAGGCTCGACCGACGGAGCGGCGGACGGGGTCGCGGGCACGACGTCGACCGGCGCCTCCGGCCCTGCCGGGGCAGCCGTCCGCGGTCCGGCGTCCGGCGGCACTGCCACGGGCGGCTCCTGGGTTCGCGGGTCGACACCGAGTGTAGGGACCAGCGCGCCCTCGGCATTCCCGCCGCGCGGCGGCCGCGGCGAGATGCCCGTTCTGTCAGTACGTCAGCAGCGCGTGCACGTGGAGGTCGGGATGCGCGTCGGCCAGCACCCGGCGGCCGCCCAGGGCCTCGAGCTCGAGCAGCACGGACAGCCCGACGACCACGGCGCCGGCCTGCTCGACCAGCCGGGACGCCGCCGCGGCGGTCCCCCCGGTGGCCAGCACGTCGTCGACGACGAGCACCCGCTCCCCCGGCTCGAGCGCGTCCCGGTGCACCTGGAGGACGCTGCTGCCGTACTCCAGGTCGTAGGACGTCTCGTGCGTGCGGCCCGGCAGCTTGCCGGGCTTGCGCACGGGCACGAAGCCGGCGCCGAAGTGGTAAGCGACCGGGGCGGCGACGATGAAGCCGCGGGCCTCGATGCCGACCACCTTGTCGACGTTCCCGCGCCCGTGGTGGTTGACGATGGTGTCGACCGCGCCGGCGAAGGCGACGTGGTCGGCGAGCAGCGGCGAGATGTCCTTGAAGACGATGCCCGGCGAGGGGAAGTCGGGCACGTCGACGACCCGCGACCGCAGCAGCGCCTCCAGGTCGATGGGACCCCGGCTCACTCCTCGACCGCCGGCGGCTCGGCCGGCTCAAGGATGCGGACCACGGCGGCCGACGCGAAGCGCACCGGGACGCCGGGCGACACCTCCAGCAGCACGCTGTCCGCGTCCTCGGCGACCTCGACGACGGTGGCGTGGATGCCGGCGGTCGTCATCACCCGGCTGCCCACGGCCAGGCCGGCGCGCGTCTCGGCGAGGGCGCGGGCGCGGGCGCGCTGCGGGCGGATCATCAGGAAGTAGAGGCCGAACGCCAGCACGGCGAAGAAGGCGAGGTCCTGCAGCGTCATGCGCGTCGGGCTCCAACGGTCGGGGTGCCCACCCTAGGAGGCGACCGTCATCCCGCGTCGCCGAGGTCCAGCGGGAGCACGTCGGCAGGGCCGAGCGGGCTCGGCCCGGGTGACAGCCCGAGGTGCCGCCAGGCAGCCGGTGTCGCGACCCGGCCACGCGGGGTGCGCACGATCAGCCCGGACCGCACGAGGAAGGGCTCGGCGACCTCCTCGACCGTCTCCGCCTCCTCGCTCACGGCGACCGCGAGGGTGGACAGCCCCACCGGACCGCCGCCGAAGCGCAGCACGAGAGCGGAGAGCACCTCCCGGTCGAGCCGGTCCAGCCCGAGCTCGTCCACGTCGTAGACCTTCAGCGCCGCCTGGGCCGTCGCCCGGTCGACGACGCCGTCGGCGCGCACCTCCGCGAAGTCGCGCACCCGGCGCAGGAGCCGGTTCGCGATGCGGGGGGTGCCGCGGGAGCGGCCCGCGATCTCGCGCCCGCCGTCGGAGCGCAGGT
>SCTD01000715.1 GCA_004299215.1 Frankiales bacterium
CGTGTGCTCTTCCGATCTGGTCTCGAGGCCCTCGCGCAGCTCGCGGGTGAGGCTGGGCAGCCCGTTGCGCACGTCCTCGACGCGACCGCCGACGCCGTCGACCCGTGCGGAGAGCTCCGCGACGCGGCGGACCAGCGTCCCGGTCTCGCTACGGCTCGCCGCGACCGACCCGGTGAGCCGTCCGCCGAGGCCGTCGAGGTCGCTGCGGACCGCTCCCGTCTCCGAGCGCAGCGACCCGAGCTCCGCTCGTACGGCGCCGATCTCGGCCCGCAGTGCGCCGACGAGCGCCGCTACGGCAGCGCCCTCGCCCTCCGGGTCGTCGCTGGACGCCGCGGCCAGCTGCTCGATGCGGCGTGTCAGCGCATCGGGGTGTTCAGCGGTGCTCACGTACGACTCCCAGGCTCAGGGTGGGCTGCAGGGTGGGCGCAGCGTATCGGCGCGAGCGTGCCGCGTCGGTCAGGCGAGGGGGAGCGAGGCCCGCTCGGCACGTGCTGCGGCGTGCCGCTCGGCGTCCACGACGCCGTAGGTGGTGGTCCGCTGGCGGGGGGTGCGGCCGGCTGCGCGCACCATCGCCTCGAGCTCCTCGACCGAGCGCCGGGAGCCGTACGACGAGCCCGCCATGCGGCTGATCGTCTCCTCCATGAGCGTCCCGCCGAGGTCGTCGACGCCGCCGGCGAGCACGGCGGAGCACTGCTGCGGGCCGAGCTTGACCCAGGAGCACTGCACGTGGTCGATCCGCCCGTGGAGCAGCAGCCGGGCGACGGCGTGCACGGCGCGGTTGTCACGGGCGGTGGGACCGGGGCGGGCCACGCCGGCGAGGTAGATCGGCGCCGAGGTGTGCACGAACGGCAGCGGGACGAACTCGGTGAAACCGCCTGTCTCGGACTGGATCTGCGCCAGCAGACGCAGGTGCGCCACCCAGTGCTGCGGCTGGTCGACGTGGCCGTACATCATCGTGCTGGTCGTCGGGATCCCCAGCGCGTGCGCGGTCGTGACCACCTCGATCCACTGCGACGTCGGCAGCTTGCCCTTGGTCAGCACCCAGCGGACGTCGTCGTCCAGGATCTCCGCGGCCGTCCCCGGCAGGCTGTCCACGCCGGCCTCGCGGGCGGCGACCAGGAAGTCGCGGATCGACAGCGACATCCGGGCCGCGCCGTTGACGACCTCCATCGGGCTGTAGGCGTGCAGGTGCAGCCCCGGCGCGGCCGTCTTCACCGCGCGGGCCAGGTCGAGGTAGGCCGACCCGGCCAG
>SCTD01000716.1 GCA_004299215.1 Frankiales bacterium
CGTAGTCACGGCCGCGCAGCACGGCCAGCGCCTTGGACCCCTGCACGAGTCCGAGGCTGCCGCGCGGTGAGGAGCCGTGACTACGTCCTGCCCGCCGACGTCGCCGACCTGGCCGTCGACGTGCTGGCCCACCGGCTCGTGCTGACCTACGAGGCACTCGCGGACGAGGTGCCGGCCCACCGCCTCGTGGAGCAGGTGCTCGAGGCCGTCGACCAGCCGCAGGTCGCTCCCTCGCAGCAGCCGGCCCAGCACTGGCGGTCCGGCGAGGGCGTCGCGTGAGACGGGGCGCACCCCCCGCTCTCCCTCCGCCGCCGCTCGCGTCCGAGGGGTCGGTGCGACGGCTGTCCCTGCAGGTCGCGCACCGCCTCGACGGACTGCTGCAGGGCGACCACCTCGGCTACCTGCCCGGCCCGGGCACGGAGCCGGCCGAGGCCCGCGTCTACAGCCCCGGCGACGACGTGCGGCGGATCGACTGGGCGGTCACGGCCCGCACCGGCGACCCCCACGTCCGGCAGGCGGTCGCGGAGCGCGAGCTCGTGACCACGCTCCTGGTCGACCTCACCTCCTCGATGTCCTTCGGCACCGCCCGGTCCGAGAAGCGCGACGTGGCAGTCGCTCTCGCGGCGGCCTTCGGTCATCTCACGATCCGTCCGGGGGACCGCCTCGGCGCAGTCGTGCTCGGCGAGACGCTGCGTCACGTGCCGTCCCGGCCGGGCAGGCTCGCCTCGCTCGCGCTGCTGCACGTCCTGCAGCAGACCCGGCCGGTCGAGGGATCCGGTCCGTCGCTCGCGGACGGCCTGCGGGCCGTCGCCAACCCACCGCGCCGCCGCGGCCTCGTCGTGGTGGTCAGCGACCTGCTCGAGCCCGGTCCGGTGATGGCCGAGCCGACCTGGGCCGCTCCGCTGCGGCAGCTCACCCGGCGCCACGACGTGGTCGTGGCCGAGGTCGTCGACCCCCGCGAGCTCGAGCTGCCGTCCGTCGGGGTGCTGCGGCTGGTCGACCCCGAGACCGGCCGGCACCTCGAGGTGCAGACGGCCGGCCGCCGGCTGCGGGAGAGGTACGCCGAGGCCGCCGCGGCGCGGCGCGCCGGCCACGCCACGGCCGTCCGCGGCGCGGGGGCCGGGCACGTGCTGCTCCGCACGGACACCGACTGGCTGCTCTCCCTCGCTCGCTTCCTGGCGGCCCGTCGCAGGACCCGCGCCGCGGGGCGCCGGCCGCGATGAGCTTCCTCGCCCCTCACCGGCTCTGGCTGCTGGTCGCCGTCGCCGGCCTGCTCGCGGCGTACGTGCTCCTGCAGCGGCGCCGCCCGACATACGCGCTCCGCTTCACCGAGCTCGACCTGCTCGCCTCCCTGGTGCCGCGCAGCGCCACCTGGCGCCGGCACCTGCCGGCCGCGCTGCTG
>SCTD01000441.1 GCA_004299215.1 Frankiales bacterium
CTGTGATGGTGAAGGTGACGTCTGACGTCACCTTCACCATCACAGGTGGCTCGCTGAGCATCAGCCAGCCGGCGACTGCTGCGCTGACGGGTGGTGACAGCGGGCTCCTGGGCCAGTCGGTGAGCGGTGCCCTCGGAGAGACCACGGTGACCGACCAGCGCAACGGCATCACGGCCTGGAGCACGAAGATCCACGGGACCAACTTCACGAACGGCACGACGAGCATCGCCGTCACGAGCGTGAAGGCCTTCGTCCCTGCCACCCCCCTCATGGCGGTCACCGGAACCGTGGTGCCGACGCAGGGACTCGCCGTCGACGCCCTCACCGGGGTGGCACTGGCCGTGGCGCCGAACGGCCCCACCCTGGTCACCACGGCAGGCGTCCTGGGCAACAACACCGTCACGTTCACGCCGCACATCAGCATCCCGATCCCGGCCGACGCGACGGCGGGCACCTACAGCGGCACGGTCACGCAGACGGTGTCCTGACACCTCTCCCTGACGCATAGTGCACTGATGACCACGTGTTGGGCGCCCCTGCTGGTCGGTGCCGCCATCGTCGTCGTGATGACGGGCTCAGCGGCGGCGGAGCCCGTCGATCCACCACCTCCGGGGGTGGGCATCCGCCTCGTGGAAGCTCCCACGGATCGCGCGGATGACCCCCGCGCGCGCAGCTACATCATCGACCGCGTCGGAGCGGGGAGCACCTTCACCCGCCGGATCGAGGTGAGCAACGGCGACCCGCAGCCGATGGACGTCCTGCTCTACGGGACGACGGCGACCCTCCGCGACGGCGACTTCAGCGTCGGTCCCGCGGATGCCACCGGTGGGGTAGCGGAGTGGATCAGCGTCACGCCGCGGTCGGCCCGCCTGCAGCCCGGGCAGCGACTCGAGGCGGTCGTCAGCGTGACCGTGGCTGAGGACGCACCCGACGACGAGTACTACGGCGCTGTCGTGGTGGAGCGACCGGCCGTTCGGGGCGTTGCGGGCGTGAGCAACGGGTTGCGGGCAGCGGTGCGGGTGTACCTGTCCGTCGGCCAGGGCTCCGAACCCGCGTCCGACTTCCTGGTCGACTCCATGGCGGCGGAGCGCGGCGCCGACGGTCGTCCAGTGGTGACTGCGCTGGTGCGCAACACGGGTGGTCGAGCACTCGACCTGAGCGGCTCGCTGTCCTTGTCGGAGGGGCCGGGTGGCCTCTCGGGTGGCCCCTTCCTGGCGCAGCTGGGAACCACCCTCGCGCCCGGTGACACAGGACCGGTGACAGTGCCACTCGACCAGGCCGTCCGCGGCGGCCCGTGGATCGCGACCCTCACGTTGCGGTCCGGGCTCCTCGAGCGCCAGGCCCGAGCGCAGATCACGTTCCCCGACGACGCCGGCGAGCAGGCGGCCCCTGTGGCTGCGGAGAACCTCTCCCCGGCCGAGGACCCGAGGATCCTGATCCCGATCGCCGTGAGCCTGATCCTGCTGATCGCGCTGCTGCTGGCCTGGTGGCTGCTCGCTCGGCGCCGCGCGCGGCCCGAGCATCGCGAGGAGCAGGAGCTCGTCCCCGCTGGGTAGGATCGCCCCACCTCACCCAGGAAGGCCCCCCGTGCTCGAGTTCGTCTACACCGGCATCCTCGTGCTGGTGTTCGCCTTCATCAGCTGGTTCGCGTTCTACGTCGTCTACAAGCTCTACCAGGGGCAGCGCTAAGCCCCATGGAGCTGCGTCGTCCCCTGCTGGTCGCGGCCGGCGCAGCCCTCGCGTTGCTCGCTGCCGTCCCGCAGACCCTGAGCGCCGCCTCGGCCGCGCCCACGACGATCCAGGCCGCGAGCGTCGTGCCGTTCGCCGCGGAGACGACGGGGGCTGCGCAGACCGCCCGGCGCATTGCCCGCCCCGGCCGCACGGTCACCCTGCCGACCACCCACACCTACAAGGGCCAGCGCCGCCACGTCGTGGTGCACGTCCCCGACGGCCTGCTCGCCCCCGCGCCGCTGGTGGTCGCGCTGCACGCCCACAGCCAGGAGCCGAAGGCGATCCGGGCCTACAGCCGGCTCGAGCAGCTCGCGGACGAGCAGGGCTTCGTCGTCGCCTTCCCCGAGGGTGCTGCCGGGTCCTGGAACGCCGGGACGTGCTGCGTCCCCGCCAGCAGGGACCAGCTCGACGACGTCGCCTTCCTCGACGAGGTGCTGCGCATCGTCCGGACCCAGGCGCTGATCGACACCAACCGGGTCTCGCTCACCGGCGGCTCCAACGGCGCCATGATGGCGCTCCGCTACGCCTGCGAGCGTCCTGACATCGTCGCGTCGGTCGCCGTGGTCTCCGGGCCGCTGATCGCCAGGTGCCCGCTGGGCCAGCCGGTGCCCGTCCTGGTGCTGCACGGCGCCCGCGACACCGTCGTACCTCTCAGGGGCGGGCGCAACGCCTTCCTGGGCGTCACCTTCCCGCCTGTGGACCGCAGCCTCGAGCCGTTCCGCAAGGCGAAGGGCGAGGTGCGGCTGCAGGTGGTGCCGCGCGCCGGGCACGACTGGATGACCCGCGAGGAGCACGGCGTCGACGCCACGCTGGCCGCCTGGCTCTGGATGCGGGACCACCCGCGCACCTGAGCACGTGAACGACGGTTAGCATCCGGGCGTGGACTTCTCGATCACGCCCGAGCAGGAGCAGCTCTACGCCTCGATGAAGCGGCTCGCCGCCGAGGTCATCGCGCCCGGGGCGGCGGACCGGGACAAGGAGGGCCGCTGGGACCCCGACGTCTGGAAGCGGCTCGCCGAGGCCGGCGTCGCCGGGATGCCGATCCCCGAGGAGCTCGGCGGCTCGGGCGGCTCGATCATCGACTGCTGCCTGGTCAACGAGGCGCTCGCCGAGGGCGGCCGCGACGGCGGCTTCGGCCTGTCCCTCGGCGCGCACTGGGTCATCGGCAGCGTGCCGATCTGGCTGCACGGCAGCAAGGAGCTGCAGGAGCGCTGGCTGCCGGGCCTGTGCGACGGGACCTACATCGGCGCCTGGGCGTCCACCGAGCCGGAGTCCGGCTCGGACTCCGCCTCCTTCAAGACGACGGCCGTGCGGGACGGGGACGAGTTCGTCCTCAACGGCACCAAGATCTTCATCACCAACGGCCCGATCGCCGACGTCTGCACCGTCCTCGCCCGCACCGACAAGGGCCCGACGGCCTTCGTCGTGGACACCAGGACCGAGGGCTTCGTCGTCGGCCGGGAGCTGGACAAGATGGGCTGCCGCAGCAGCCCGACCGCCGAGATCCACCTGCAGGACTGCCGCGTCCCGGCCGCCAACATCCTGTCCGTCGAGGGCGAGGCGCTCTGGCGGGTGGCCTTCGAGTGCTTCGACTGGGAGCGCACCGTGATGATGGCCGCCACCATCGGCGGCATGCGGGCGACGATCGACGGCGCCATCAGGTACGCCAAGGAGCGCGAGCAGTTCGGCAAGCCGATCGCGCACTTCCAGGCCATCGCCCACAAGATCGCGCAGATGGAGATCAACTACCACGCCTGCCGCAACGCGGTCTACAAGGCGGCGTGGCTCAAGGAGAACGGCAAGGAGCACATGCTCGAGGCGAGCATCGCCAAGGCGATGACCGGCACGCTCGTCACCGAGAACGCCCTCGAGGCCATCCAGATCCACGGCGGATACGGCTACCTGCGCGACTTCCCCGCCGAGCGCGGCCTGCGCGACGCCAAGCTCACCAGCATCGGCGGCGGCACCACCGAGATCCAGAAGATGATCATCAGCCGGCTGCTGCTGCAGTGAGCCGCGCGTCCTACGACGTCCGCGTCCCGATGCGGGACGGCGTCGAGCTCGCGACCGACCTGTGGCTGCCGGACCGCACCGGACCGGTGCACGCGGTGCTGGGCCGCACGCCGTACAACAAGAACAACGAGCGCGTCAGCAGGCTCGCGGCGCTCTTCACCGGCGCTGGCTTCGCCTTCGCGATGCAGGACGTCCGCGGCCGCGGTGACTCCGACGGCAGCTTCCGGCCGTACGTCCACGACGCCGCCGACGGCTGCGACACCATCGGCTGGCTGGCCGAGCAGGACTGGTGCAGCGGGAAGGTCGCGACGATCGGAGGGTCGTACGGCGGCCTCATCCAGTGGCTGACCGCGCTCCAGCAGCCGGCCGCGCTCGCGGCGATGATCGTCATGGTGACGCCGTCGGACCCCTACGTGGAGTTCCCGACCGGGGCGCAGAGCCCGATGATGCTCAGCTGGCACCGGTTGACCGCGGCGCGGATGCGGCAGGAGGTCGCCGGCTTCGACTGGGCCTCGATCTACGAGCACCTGCCGCTGCTGACCATGGACGAGGCGGCCGGCATCGCCGCGCCGCACTGGCGCGAGCAGCTGAGCCACCCGACGCTGGACGAGTTCTGGGAGCCCAAGCGCTACCAGGGGCGGCTCGGCGAGCTGGACCTCCCGGTGCTGCACATCTCCGGCTGGTACGACGACGAGCAGATCGGCACCCCGGTCAACTACGCCGCGATGGTCGCGGGCGGGG
>SCTD01000442.1 GCA_004299215.1 Frankiales bacterium
CTTCAACCAGCAGCTGGACGTCGTCGGTGGCGTGATCTTCGGTCGCATCATCGCGACCTCCGGCCCGAACGCCGACGGCAGCTTCTCTGGCAGCTGCTCGTCGAACGCCATCGCGACGAACGAGGGTGAGCCGACCACCTGCACCTACAGCCCGCAGGAGGCCGGCACGGACACCGTCACGGTGTTCGTGAACCAGACGACGAACAGCCCGACGGCGGGTCTCGATGCGGCCGAGCCGCGTGACACGGCGACGGCGAACACGTCGGCAGCTCCCGTGAGCGCGAGCCAGGCCCGATTCCTGACGCTGGAGCCGCAGACCGCCTCGGTCGCGGCCGGGTCGTCCCAGCAGTTCGTCGCGACGGTGACGGGCAGCACGGGGGCCCCGGCGAACGGCGTCTCCGTGACCTTCTCGGAGGATGGGCCGGGCGTTCTGCGCGGCGGCACGGTCTCCGGGACCGCCTCGAGCGTCACCTTCACAACCGGTGCCGCAGCCACCACCGCCTCCGGTGGGCCTGCGGGTCCGGGTCGCGCGCTCGCCGTGCTGGAGACGTCCGTCGGGCAGACGGGGGGCTCGAACACGGTCGTCGCCACCATCACGAACCCGTCGACCACCGAGTGCCAGTCCACGACGTCCCCGGCGGGACGCTGCACGGACAGCACGCCTGTGACCATCACGGCGCCGGTGAGCCCCTCACCGTCGGCAACCCCGACCGGCACGGCCAGCCCGTCCGCCACGCCCACGCCCACCCCCACCGGCACGGCCAGCCCCACGGCCACGGCCACGCCGGGCAGCTGCTCCATCACCCCGACCGTCAACCTCCAGCCGACGACGATCAACGCGACCGGCTCCGGCGGCGTGACGGTCAGCGGCCCGGCCGGTAGGCAGATCGAGCTGTTCGCCTACAGCCAGCCGAGCACCACCTACCGCGTGGTCCGTACCGGCACGCTGAGCTCGAGCGGCACGATCAGCTTCACGGTCCGCCCGCCGACCAACACCCGGCTCTACGCCCAGATCGTGGGCTGCGACACCGACGACGTCCGGTTCAGCCGGGTCCTGAACGTCCGTACGACGCTCAGCCTGAACGTCGTCCGCAACGGCACGCGGGACTACACGTTCAGCGGTGACAGCCTCCCGGCCCGTCCGGGCGGCCTGATCGTGAGCCTCTACCGGTTCAACGAGGCCGGCGGCCAGGTGCTGACCGCGCAGGCCCGCGCCCGCACGGACAACGGTGACTGGGTCATCCGGCGGGTCTTCACCGGCACCGGTCGGTTCGACTTCCAGGTCCGCACCGGTCAGGACCTGCAGAACGCTCCCGGCCAGTCGAACATCCGCTCGCTGCTGGTCTTCTAGCAGCAGCGATCCCAGAGGGGCGGTTCCCGGCCAGGGAGCCGCCCCTCTGCGTCGCCCGTGGCCAGCGGGGTAGGGGACCGGGACCCGACCCAGGAGGACCCATGACCACGGACCTGTCCGGAACGACCGTCGCCTTCCTCGTCGCCGGCGAGGGCATCGAGCAGATCGAGCTCACCGAGCCGTGGCAGGCGGTCCAGGCCGCCGGCGCCACGCCGAGGCTCGTCAGCCCGCAGAGCGGCGAGGTGCAGGCGTACGAGCATCTCGACAAGGCCGACACCTTCCCTGTGGACGCCGCGCCCGAGGACCCTGCGGCGTACGACGCGCTCGTCCTGCCCGGCGGCGTCGCGAACCCGGACGCGCTGCGCACCGACGCACAGGCCGTCGCGTTCGCCAAGGCGTTCGTCGACGCCGGCAAGCCGGTCGCGGCGATCTGCCACGCCCCGTGGACGCTGATCGAGGCCGACGTCGTGCGCGGCCGCCGCATGACGAGCTGGCCGAGCCTGCAGACCGACCTGCGCAACGCCGGCGCGGAGTGGGTCGACGAGGAGGTCGTCGTCGACCGCAGCGGCCCGGGTCCGCTGATCACCAGCCGCAAGCCCGACGACCTGAAGGCGTTCTGCGGCGCGCTGCTCGACGCGCTCGGCTGACCGGCGTGGCAGGGTCGGACCCATGCCCGCCTCCATCGACCCTGAGCGCATGCCCCACGTCCCTGAGAAGCAGCGCGGACCGGTCACCCTGCGCCGCGGCCAGGTGCAGGCCACCACGACCGATCAGCGGCTGCTCGACAGTCGCGGGCCGTCCGACTGGGTGCACACCGACCCCTGGCGGGTGCTGCGCATCCAGACCGAGTTCGTCGAGGGCTTCGGGCTGCTCGCCGAGCTGCCCCGGGCGGTCAGCGTGTTCGGCAGCGCCCGCACGCCCCGGGAGGCTCCCGAGTACGCGCTGGCGCAGAAGCTCGGCGGCGCGCTCGCCGACGCCGGCTGGGCGGTGATCACCGGCGGCGGTCCGGGGATCATGGAGGCCACCAACCGGGGCGCCTCGGAGGCCGGTGGGCTGAGCGTGGGGCTCGGGATCGAGCTGCCCTTCGAGCAGAGCCTCAACGACTGGGTCGACCTGGGCCTGGAGTTCCGCTACTTCTTCGCCCGCAAGACGATGTTCGTGAAGTACGCCCAGGCCTTCGTGATCATGCCGGGCGGCTTCGGCACGCTCGACGAGTGCTTCGAGGCGCTCACGCTGGTGCAGACCCGCAAGGTCAACCAGTTCCCGGTGATCCTCATGGGCACCGACTTCTGGGCGCCGCTGCTCGACTGGCTCCGCGGCACGCTCGCCGCCCAGGGCTTGATCCACTCGAGCGACCTCGAGCTCTTCACCGTGACCGACGACGTCGACGAGGCGGTCCGGATCATCGACGAGGCGTACGAGCACCGCGCCGACAAGCCCCCCATCGCCACCGGCGACGAGCACCCGGGCACCGACGGCGAGTAACTAGGCACAACGGACCATGTGCAACCGGTCCGGACCCGTCGATGCCTCGTACAACCTTGTTGTCGGTACGAGGAGCCCCCGCTGTGCGTACCCGTCCTGTCCTGGCGGCCGCTGCTGCCCTCGTCCTGGTCGGCGGCGCCCTCGCCGGCCCCGTCGTCGCTGCTGCCGGCGACCCCGCTGACGGCCCGTCCGTCGGCTCCGCCACCTCCACGCTGACCCTGCTCGACCTCGCTCTCGGCGGCGAGTCCCTGCGCGTCCTCGAGCTCGCGCTGGGCAGCGACAGCACCCCCGCGACCTCCTTCGTCGTGACGCCGCTGACCGCCGGCGGCACGCCGTACGGCAGGCAGACCCTCACCAGCCGCTCCGCCGCGCTCCCCGTCGTGGACAGCCGCTCCCTCGCGCCGGTCGCGCTGAGCGCGCTGGCAGCGGTCCGGACGCCGGTCATCGACGTCACGTCGGCCGCTGGCGCGTCCTCGGCCAGCGCGACGTCCCTGGGGGACATCTCGGTGCTGGGCATGCCCCTCACCGTCAACGGGACGGTACGGATCGGCTCGACCGTCGACGGCGCCCAGGCCATGGGCGAGAAGACGCTGGTCATCACCGACCTCGCGCTGCCGAGCATCGCCGACCTGCTCGCCGCCCGCGGGCTCGACCTGACAGCCTTGCCAGTGGAGTCACTACTCGACCTGCTCGAGGGGCTCGACCTCACGTCGACGTCGATCACCTCCCTCGTGAGCTCGCTGGAGGCTGCGCTCGCCCCGGTGCAGTCGCAGCTGACCGCGACCGAGGCCGCGGTCGCCGCGGCCGATGCCGGAGTCGAGTCCGCTGCGCAGCGGCTCACGGACGCCCAGACCGCTCTCGCCGCAGCCACCTCGACCCTGAACGACGCCACCCGCGCGCTGACCAGCCCGACCGCCGGGCTGCGCACCCGCGGGCAGCTGCTCGGCCTGCCGTCGCCGTCCCCGCTGCTGCCGCTGCCCTCGCTGTCGCCGCTGCCAGTCGTGCCGGACGTGGTCGAGGTGCTGCCCAGTCTCGTGCCGAGCCCCCTGCCCGTCGTGAGCGCGCTGCCGTCGCTGGTACCGGTGCCGTCGTCCTCACCGGTGCCCGTCGTCGGCGACGTCCTCGACGCGGTCACCGACCCTGTCACCGAGGTCGTCGACCCGCTGGTGCCCGTGGTGGAGGAGCTGCTCGTCGCCCCCGTGCTCGGCGCCCTGCCGCCCGAGCTGGCCCCCCTGGTGGACGTCTACACCGCTGCCAAGGCCGCGTACGACGCCGTCCTCGCCGACGTCACCGACACCCGGGCCGTCCTGGACGCCGCCCTGCAGCTGCTCGAGGACGCGCGGACCGCCCTCGAGGCGCTGCTCGCGCCGTACACCGCCCAGGTCGACGCCGTCGTCGACGCCGCGGTCGACGTCCTCGACGCCACCCCGCTCGTCAGCCTGGACCGGCTCGAGGTCACCACCCGCTCGTCCGTCACCGGCGCGGGCGACGGGGGGCAGACCGCCGAGGTCATCGGCGGGCAGGTCGCCGGCCTGCGGGTGCTCGGCACCGACGTGCTCGACACCGTCCTCGGGTCCACCCGGCTCGACCTGCCGGACCTCACCTCCGCGGTGCAGACCCGGCTCACCACCGGGATCACCGACCTGACAGGCACGCTGTCGACCGTCCTCTCGCAGGTGCCGGGGCTGCCCGGCCTGTCGGTCCCGGCACCGACGGTCTCCCTCCTCCGCAGCGCGACGGCCACCGACGTCGCCGACGGGTACGGGGTCGCAGGCTCGGCGCTGCGCGCCCTCGACGTCACCTGGCCCGGCCTGGCCGTCCCCGCAGCCGCCGCGCTGCCGGGCGCGGCAACCCTGCCCGCCGTCACAGGCCTGCCGACCCTCGGCGGCTCGCTCCGCGTGCCGTCGGTCGGCG
>SCTD01000443.1 GCA_004299215.1 Frankiales bacterium
CCGCCAGCGCACGGCGGGGAGCGAACTCGGTGTGCCGGTCGCTCTCGTAGCTCACGGCGCCGAGGCGGGTGCCTCGGAGGACGCGGTCGCTCATGGGGTGCCTCCCGGGTCAGGACGTCTGCTGTGTCAACGTGCAGACGTCCGGGAGGATTCCCGGACCGGCCACTGCGACACCTGTGGCCGCTCACACCTGCCCCGGGAGACCCCGTGCTGCTGCGCTCCGCACCGTCCGCCTCGCGCTCGCTCGCCTCGTCGGTGCGCGAGCGGGCCTCCGTCGGCCAGCTCGCCCTGGGACGGGCCGGTGTCGGCGCCGCCATGATCGCCCGGCCACGGATGCTGCCGCAGCTGATGGGCGTCGACTCGGCCACGGCCACCCGCGTGGGCTGGAGCGTGCAGATGCTCGGCGCCCGTGAGGTCGCCGTCGGGCTCGGCACGCTCGCCGCCGTGCGGGGTGGCGACCGGAGGGCGGCCCGCACCTGGGTCGCCGCGGGAGTGCTGTGCGACGCCGTCGACGCGCTCGCGATGACCGGTGCGCTGCTCCGCGGGCGGGTCGGCAAGGCCGCCGGCGCCGCGACGCTGGCGGTCGCGCTGAGC
This sequence comes from Frankiales bacterium, assembly GCA_004299215.1. Taxonomy (GTDB): domain Bacteria; phylum Actinomycetota; class Actinomycetes; order Mycobacteriales; family SCTD01; genus SCTD01. The sequence continues at coordinate 595 of SCTD01000443.1, forward strand.
GCCGTGGCCGTCGGCCTGGACGCGCTGCAGTCGGACGAAGCCGGCATCTGACACGTACGCACGGCTCAGGACCGCGCTCTAGGGTGCCGAGGACGCTTACAACACCAGTCACTCGAATCCCAGGAGGCGCGCCGTGCGGCCCGTCGGTTCTTTCGGACTCCGTCGGCGCGCCGCGGCTGTGCTCCTCGTCTGCGCGGCCCTCGCCGCCGGCACGACCTTCGCCCGCGGCGACGCGGCCCGGGTGCCCCTGGCCGGCGCGCCGGACCAGGCCGCCGCGGACGTGCTGCACGTCGCCCGCAACCAGCTGGGCGACACGTACGCCTGGGGCGGCAACGGACCCGACGCCTGGGACTGCTCGGGGCTGACCTCGCTCTGGCGCACCGTGGGCGGTGCGACGGGCATGCCGCGCGTCTCCCGCGACCAGCAGGAGTGGACCGTGCCGGTCGCGCCCTGGGACGTCAAGCGCGGCGACCTCGTGTTCTTCGGCCACCCGGTGACCCACGTCGGCATCGTCTCCGGCGGCGGCTACATGATCGACGCCGGAGCCTCCCGGGCGCAGGTCGTCGAACGGCTGATCTGGAAGACCGGGGTGATCCGCTACGGCCGGGTGCCACGACCGGGCATGCCGAAGGTCGCCCCGTGGACCCCGCCGCCGCTGCCGTCGCCCGTTCCGCAGGCGCCCGTGGCGGACTCGCCCGAGAGCGCCGCTGCCGCCCCGCGCGCCGTCCCGGCTCCGCGGCCGGCAGCCACGACTCCGGCCCCGGTCGCCGCACCCCCCGCGGCGCCGCTGACGCCGCTCGCCGGGCTGCCCGGCGTGCAGAAGGGTGCCTCCAGCGCGGTCGCCCTGAAGGCCGTCACCAACGCGCGCAGCGTCGTCGGACGCCCGGCCGGGCCGAAGGGCTGGACCGACGTCGCCCTCGTCCGCACCGCCTGGAAGCACGCCGGGGGAGGGGTGCTGCCGACCGACCGCGCGGCCATCGTGAAGCGCGCCACGCCGGTCCCGCTCGCTGCGGCACGGGTCGGGGACCTGGTCGTCTACGACCGCCCCGACATCCCGCACCTGGCCGTCTACCTCGGCCACGGCTACATGGTCAGCGCCTCCGAGCGGTACGGGAAGGTGATCGTCCGCCGGGTGTACGACGCCCCGTCCGTACGCCTGGTCCGCCTCGGCTGACGCAGCGACCGGACGTGGCAGAGGTCACGTTCGCGGCCTCCCACCACGCGAATCCGTGCGGAACAATGGAGCGAACCCTGCGTGTTCAGCGCAGGAGGACTGCCGTCGACCGTAGGAGCTGCTCGTGGCGCGCCCAGGGACCGAGGACCGCCCGCTGCGGGTGGCGATCGTCGGCGCCGGACCGGCCGGCATCTACGCCGCCGACGTGCTGATGAAGTCCGACACCCCGGTGTCGATCGACCTCTACGAGCGCCAGCCCGCGCCGTTCGGCCTGATCCGCTACGGCGTCGCACCCGACCACCCCCGGATCAAGGGCATCGTCAAGGCGCTGCACCAGGTGCTCAGCAAGCCGGAGATCCGGCTGCTCGGCAACGTGGAGTACGGCGTCGACATCAAGCTCGAGGACCTGCGCCGCTACTACGACGCCGTGGTCTTCACGACCGGCGCCGAGAAGGACCGCGACCTCGACATCCCGGGGATCGACCTGCCCGGCAGCTTCGGCGGCGCCGAGTTCGTCTCCTGGTTCGACGGTCACCCCGACGTGCCGCGCGAGTGGCCGCTCGAGGCCGAGTCGATCGCCGTCGTCGGCGCCGGCAACGTCGGCCTCGACGTCGCCCGGATGCTGTCCAAGACCGCCGACGAGCTGCTGGTCACGGAGATCCCGGACAACGTCTACCAGGGTCTGAAGGCCTCGCCGGTCAAGGAGGTGCACGTCTTCGCCCGCCGCGGCCCGGCGCAGGCGAAGTTCACCCCGCTGGAGCTGCGCGAGCTCGACCACAGCCCGAACGTCGAGGTCCTCGTCAACCCCGAGGACATCGAGTACGACGACGGCTCGGTCGCCGCGATCAACTCCGACAACCAGACCAAGCTCGTCGTGCGCGAGCTCGAGAAGTACGCCATGCGCACCGCCGAGCACGGCGAGGGCCCGCGCCCGCGCAAGCTCTGGCTGCACTTCTTCGAGTCGCCGGTCGAGATCACCGGCGACGGCAAGGTCGAGGTCTTCCGCACCGAGCGCACCGAGCTGACCGGCGACGGCAACGTCCGCGGCACCGGCGAGTTCCACGACTGGCCCGTGCAGGCCGTCTACCGCTGCGTCGGCTACCGCTCGACCGAGCTGCCGGGGCTGCCCTGGGACGGCCGCGACCACGTCGTGCCGCACGCCGCCGGCCGCGTCCTCGGCGTCGACGGCGCGCCGATCCCCGGCGTCTACGTCAACGGCTGGGTCAAGCGCGGCCCGGTCGGCCTGATCGGCCACACCAAGGGCGACGCCATCGAGACCGTCGGGTCGATGCTCGAGGACCTGGACACGATGCCCGTCGCCGAGGACCCGTCGACCGAAGCGGTCACGGAGTTCCTCGAGTCCCGCGGGATCGCGTACACCACCTGGGACGGGTGGCAGCTGCTCGACGCCCACGAGCTGGCGCTCGGCGAGGCGTACGGCCCGGTCGGCGACACGCCGCGCGAGCGGGTGAAGGTCGTGGACCGCGACACGATGATCGAGGTCTCCCGGGCGATCGCTGAGGCGCAGGCCACCGGCTGACCCGCGCAGGAGCCGGCGGGCGCACGGCGAAGTGCTCCGCATGGCTCTCGACCGTCGTCGCTTCCTGCAGTCCGCCGGCCTGGCCGGCGCCGCCCTCGTCGTGCCGCGCCTGCCGGCCGTCGCCGACGTGCCGACGGGGGCGCCGCAGACGGGCTTCGAGGCGCGCGGGGGAGCGGACTGGACCACGCACGAGGAGGAGCTGGCCTTCCTGAAGGAGGTCGCCCGCCGCTCGACGCGGGTGCGCGTCGAGGTCGTCGGCCGCACCGAGCAGGGCCGGCCGCTGCACCTGGTGTCGATCGGCTCGCCCCGGCCGCAGGGGACCGGACGGCCGACGGCGATGTTCGTCGGCAGCCAGCACGGCAACGAGCCGGCCGGCCGCGAGACCTCGCTGTCCCTGCTGCGCGACCTCGCCTTCACCACCGACCCGGTCCTGGTGCGCCAGCTCTCGCAGCAGACCGTCCTGGTGGTGCCGAGCGCGAACCCCGACGGGCGCGCAGCCAACACCCGCGAGAACAGCACCGGCGTCGACATCAACCGCGACCACCTGACGCTGCAGACCGCTGAGGCGCGGGCGATCTCGGTCGTCCTGCGCGACCTGCGCCCGGACGTCGTGCTCGACCTGCACGAGTACGGCCCGAGCGTCCCGGTGCTCTACGACGACGAGGTGCTCTACCTGTGGGCGCGCAACCTCAACGTCGACGCCGCCGTGCGCGACCTGTCCCGCACGCTGGCCGAGGAGTACATCGGCAAGGGCGCCCGTGTCGCGGGCTTCACCGCCGACGAGTACGGCCTCTACAAGGCCGGCCCGCAGGAGGTCACCCAGACCGCCGGCGACGAGGACGAGGGCATCTGCCGCAACGCCGTCGGCCTGCGGCACTCGCTCGGCATCCTGGTCGAGTCCGCCGTGACCGCCGACCCGCGCAACGGCCCGACCGAGGTGGTCGACGGCGCCGCGCTGAACCTGCGCCGGGTCGCCAGCCAGACCCAGGTCACCCGCGACACCCTGCGGTTCCTGCGGGACCAGGGCGAGGTCGCGCGCTACGTGAGCGAGCGGGCGCCCCGGCGCAAGGCCGAGGAGGGCCGCCGCCGCAGCGCGCCCGTCTACTTCGGCGGCGCCGACAACCGGCCGCCCACGGAGGACGAGGTCCTGGACCCGCC
>SCTD01000717.1 GCA_004299215.1 Frankiales bacterium
GGGCGAGGTAGCAGGCGGCGACGAGGCTGTTGTGGCCGGCGCCCACGACGACTGCCCGCTCGGTCACGCCTCCGACACTAGGCGCAGCCCGAGGACCGCGAAGAGCCTCGGGTCGCCGGGGAAGCGCAGCCCGCAGCGCAGGTCGACCCAGCCTCCGGAGCGGTAGAACCGGCGTGCCCGCGTCTCGCTGTCCGGCGTCGTCAGGACAGCCGTACGCGCGGTCGTCCCGGCCAGCAGCTGCGCCAGCAGTGCGCGGCCCAGACCGGTGCCGTGCAGGGCCGGGCGGACGTGCAGCTCGCACACCTCGAAGGCGTCCGCCAGCCACTCCGCCGCCTGCTCGGCGGTGAGCGCGGCCTGCACCTGGTCGTGCCACCACTGACCGGGCGCGCCCAGGTAGCCGTACGCCACCCCGACCATCCGGCCCCGGTCCAGGGCGGCCAGGGCGCGCAGGCCGTCGCGGTCCAGGTGCGCGGCCAGGATGCCGCGGCGGGACCGGGCCGTCGCCGCGGACACCTCCATCGCCTCGGCGTAGACGTCGAGCACCTCGTCGCTGCGGTCGCCCAGCTCCCGCCGGCCGAGCTCCACGATCCGCACGGTCACGAGAGCAGGTCCCGGCCGTCGAGGGTGCCGCGGCCGCCGACGACGGCGAGCCGCGCGAAGAGCTCCTCGGCGTACCACCGCTCGGGGTCGGTGCGCGCGACGACGTCGGCGTGCGCCGGCGAGCGGGCGAAGTCGCGCAGGGCCTCCGTGGAGTCCCAGACGCTGAAGGTCCCCTGCAGGCCGATCGGAGCCTCGCCGATGCCGAGCGCGGCGCGCAGCCCCGGGCGCTCCTGCAGGTCGGCGGACACCGGGGGCACGGCACGCCAGAAGCCCGGTGCGGACCGGGGACGCAGGCGGGCGCGGGTGATCGAGGCGACGGGGCCTCGTACGCGCTGCGGGACGGGAGCGCCGAACGGCGCACGACCGCTCCAGCGCCCGCGCGCGGCGACCGGTCGGAGGTCGACCCGGCACGACTCGACGGCGCCGTCCTCCCAGGACCGGACGACCGGGCTCTGCTCGAACACCTGCGCCGCCGCTGGATCCG
>SCTD01000444.1 GCA_004299215.1 Frankiales bacterium
CTTGACGGTGCCGCCGACGGTGCCGGTCACCTTCGACCTGCCGGTGCGCGGCAGGTAGTCCACGTCGACCTCGATCACGCGCCAGCCGGCCGCGACGGCCCGGGTCACCATCTCGAGCGGGTAGCCGAAGCGGCGGTCGGCGAGGCCGAGGTCCTTGAGGTCCTCGCGCCGGCAGGCCCGCATCGGACCGAGGTCGGAGATCTGCAGGCCGGTGCGCCTGCCGAGCCGGCGGGCCACCTCGCGGTTGCCGAGCCGGGCGTGCAGCGGCCAGTCGGCGCGGTTCCTCGTACGCCGTCGTCCGAGCACCAGGTCGGCGGTGCCGTCGAGGACGGGCCCGGCGACGCGAGGCAGCTGCTGGGGGTCGAAGGAGCCGTCGGCGTCGAGGAAGCAGACGATCCCGTCCTCGGCGTCGGCCGCGAGCAGCCCCTCGTGGCAGGCCGCCCCGAAGCCGCGCGGGAGGGCGTGCACCACCCGGGCCCCGTGCCGCCGGGCGACGTCCGGGGACCCGTCGGCCGAGCCGTTGTCGGACACGATGGGCCGGTAGCCGGCCGGCATCCGGGTCAGCACCCAGGGCAGGGCGCGCGCCTCGTCCAGGCAGGGGAGGACGACGTCAGGCACACGGCAGGTTCGCACGCGGCCGGTGCTGCGGTTCAGTCAGCCGCGCAGCGGGGCGGTGGCGAACTCGCGGACGCCGTCGGTGAAGGAGACCTCCGCACGGAAGCCGAGCTCCTCAGCGGCTTTCGCGGGGGAGGCGACGACGTGCCGGACGTCGCCCAGGCGGTACTCCCCGGTCACGACCGGCTCCGGCCCGCCGCAGGCGCGCGCGAGCTCCCGGGCCAGGTCGCCGACGGTGTGCGGGGTGCCGCTGGCGACGTTGTACGGCGTGAGCGCAGCGCTCTCGGGGTCGGCCTGCAGGGCCAGCAGGTTCGCCCGGGCGACGTCGCGGACGTGCACGAAGTCGCGTCGCTGGTTGCCGTCCTCGAAGACGCGGGGCGCCTCACCGCGCTGCAGCGCGGACCGGAAGAGGCTGGCGACGCCGGCGTACGGCGTGTCCCTCGGCATGTGCGGGCCGTAGACGTTGTGGTACCTCAGCGCGACCGCGCTGCCCCCGCTCGCGCGGGCCCAGGAGGCCGCCAGGTGCTCCTGCGCGGTCTTGCTCGCGGCGTAGACGTTGCGCGGGTCGAGCGGGGCGTCCTCCGGGACGGTGCCCGGGTCGACCGGCCGGCCGCAGACGGGGCACGGCGGCTCGAAGTCGCCTGCGGCCAGGAAGGTCTCGGCGCGAGGACCGGGTCGGACGATGCCGTGCTCGGCGCAGGAGTAGCGGCCCTCCCCGTAGACCACCATCGAGCTCGCGAGGACGAGCCGGCCGATCCCGGCGCGGTCCATGCCCGCGAGCAGCACCGCGGTGCCGAGGTCGTTGTGGCCGACGTAGAGCGGCAGGTCCTGCAGGTCGACGCCGAGGCCGACCATCGCCGCCTGGTGGCAGACGGCGTCGACGCCGTCGAGCGGGAGGTCGGCCGCGTCGCGGACGTCTCCGTGCACCCTCTCGGCGCGCGGGTCGAGGCCGGCCGGCCAGCCGCCCGCGTGCACCTCGGGCAGCAGCGCGTCGAGCACCCGCACCTCGTGGCCCGCGTCGAGGAGGACGGACACGACGGCGCCGCCGATGAAGCCGGCTCCGCCGGTGACGAGGACACGCACGCGCCGGACGCTAGTGCGCGGACAGCCGGCCCAGCTCGTCGACCATCCAGTCGAGTGCCTCGTCGGCCGCCGCCGTCACCGACGACATCCCGGCGAAGCCGTGGATCATCCGGTCCCAGCGGCGGAGCGAGACGGGGACGCCCGCGGCCCGGAGCCGAGCGGCGTACGCCTCTCCCTCGTCGCGCAGCGGGTCGCACTCCGCCGTCACGACGACTGCCGGCGGGAGGCCGGACAGGTCGTCGGCGAGCAACGGCGAGCAGCGTGGGTCTCGGGGGTCGGCTCCACCGAGGTAGAGCGCGACGAAGGTCTCCAGCACCTCCTGGGTGAGCCCGAACCCCTTGCCCAGCAGGGAGATCGACGGCTGCGACAGGGTGGTGTCGAGCAGCGGCGTGACGAGGAGCTGAGCGACGATCGGCAGCCCCTCGTCGCGCAGCTGCAGGCAGGCCGCGGCCGCCAGCCCCCCGCCGGCGCTGTCGCCGCCGACCGCGAACGGGCCCTCCTCGGCGCGGGCGCGGAGCACGGCGACGCAGTCCTCGAGCGCGGCCGGGAAGGGGTGCTCGGGAGCGAGCCGGTAGTCGACGCTGGTCAGCGGGGCGCCGGCGCGGGTCAGCAGCGCGCGGCACATAGGGTCGACGGCGTCGAGGCTCCCGGTGACGAAGCCGCCGCCGTGGAACCAGACCAGCCCGGGACCCGGGCCGGTCGCGGCCGGCAGGTAGTCGCGCACCCGCACCCCGGCGACGACGCCGTCCCGGGTGGCGACCCCCGGACCGTGGGCGCCGACCAGCTGGGCGAACTCGTCGAGCGCCGCGCGCGCCTTCGCGACGTCGAACGCGTCGCCGTCCTCGAACGCGTCGAGCAGCTCGCGCAGCGCGGGGTCGACGGCGGGGTCGGACGACACGAGCGGGGACCTCCGTAGACGGGACGCTGGCTGTCATGCTGTCATGACAGGATGCCAGGTGTGGAGATGCCGTCGGCCGCGCCGCTGCCGCGCTCGTCGATCCGCAAGGACGGGGCGGTGCCCTACTACGCCCAGCTGGCCGAGCTGTTCCGCGACCACATCGTCACGGGCCACTGGGAGCCCGGCCGACCGCTGCCGTCCGAGCAGCTCATCGGCGAGTTCTTCGGGCTGTCGCGCACCGCAGTGCGCCAGGCCCTCGCCGAGCTGCAGGCAGAGGGCCTGGTGCGCAAGGAGAAGGGCCGCGGGTCGTTCGTCCGCGGGCCGCGCCGGGCGGAGTTCGTCGTGCAGGAGCTGCGCGGCTTCTTCGACGAGATGAGCGAGCAGGGCAAGGTCGTCGACACCGACGTGCTGCTGCTGGAGACCACGGTGGCGCCGGCCGAGGAGGCAGCCCTGCTCGGCATCCCCACGGGCAGCAAGGTGGTGCAGCTGGACCGGCTGCGCCGGATCGACGGTGAGCCGATCTGCCTGGCGCGCACGCTCCTCCCGCTGCCGCGCTTCGCCGGGCTGGCCGGTCAGGACCTGAGCCGCTCGAGCCTCTACGAGGTGCTGCACGACGCCTTCGG